>JAICVT010000064.1 GCA_025935235.1 Ktedonobacterales bacterium
CGCGCCGCGAGCCCGGCCACGGCGGCGCGCGCGAGCTGTAAGCGCCTGTACAATCCTGAATCTGTGGAGATGTTTGCGTGGATGGAGCTTTGACCGAACGTGAGCGGCGCTTTCTGGCGCTGGCCGATCCCCTCGCGCGCCGCTTTGCCGAGCGCGCCGCCCAGCACGACGCGGATGGCTCGTTCCCACACGAGAACTTCGCCGATCTGCGCGCGGCTGGCCTGCTGGGCCTGACAGCGCCAGAGGAGTGCGGCGGGTTGGGCGCGAACGAGTTGGAATACACCCTGACGCTGGAGCGGCTGGCCTGGGGCGACACCTCGACGGCGCTGGCGCTGGGCATGAGCCTGAGCAACATCGGGCAGATCGCCGAGGGCCATCTGTGGCCCGACCACGCCCCGGCGCTCTTCCGCGAGGTGGCGCGCGATGGCGCGATGCTGAACGCCGCCCAGGCCGAGCGCGAGATGGGCAGTCCCAGCTATGGCGGCTTGCCCGGCGCCACCGCGCGGCGCGAGCCTGACGGCGGCTGGCGGCTGGATGGCCGCAAGATCTACACGACCGGCGCGCCCGGCCTGCGCTACTTCATCGTCATGGCCACCGTCCACGAGGAGGGGCAGCCGCCGCGCATCGGCGATTTCCTCGTCCCCAGCGACGCCCCCGGTGTGCGCATCGAGCCGACATGGAACGCGCTGGCGCTGCGAGCCAGTGGCAGCGACGACGTCGTCTTCGATCACACGCCGCTGCCAGATGATGCGCTGTTGAGCGCGCGGACGCCCGGCGAGCCTGATCCGCGCGCCGCGCTGGGGCTGCCGTGGGGATCGCTGACGCTGGCGGCCGTCTACACTGGCGCCGCGCAGGCCGCGCGCGACGCCATCGTTCACTTTGCCGCGACCCGCAAGCCGACCGCACTGGGCAAGCCGCTGGGTGAGCTGCCCAACGTGCGCATGCGCCTGGGCGAGATCGAGTCGCTGCTGCTGGCCTCGCGCCGCGTCATGCTCGGTCTGGCGGCGGACTGGGTCGCCTCGCCCGACGCGCGCCCCGCGCTACGACAGCAGGCGCCGCTGGTCAAAGTCATCACCACCAGCAACGCCGTGCGCGTCACCGATATCGCGCTGTGCATCGCGGGCGGGCAGGGACTCCAGCGCGGCAAGCCGCTGGAGCGCATCTTCCGCGACGTGCGCGCTGGCCTGGTCAACGCCCCGATCGAAGATGTCGTGCTCCAAAACGCAGGCAAGTCCGCCGTAGACGCTGCCATCACCTCGGCGACAGTGAGCGCCGACGACTCGAGCCTGTGATGAACTGGCCTTGAGCGCCGGAGAACTGCCGCCGTCTGTGGGGGCGTTCGCTGTTCCGATTGGCCGCTGTGCCCGCAATGCTCTGCTAGGCTGCGCGCTGCTTCGGGCGGCATGCCAACGGCCAGGGATTGCGCCAGGCAACGTGCGCGCGCTCCAGCGGACGACCAGCAGGCGACTGGCCTCTGGGGAGTGCGCGCATGCTGGGGCTAACTCTCGGAGAGGCGCTTGAGGTTGGCAAGCTCGCCTTCGGTGTCCTTCTCGTTCTGCCCCTCGATCACCAACTTGTTGAAAGCCGCGCCGAGGAACGAGCCGGGCATGGTGTAGGTCAGCGCGAGCGCGACTTGCGTCACATCGCCCTGCGGGGTAATTGTCCACTCCCAGCGCGAGTCAATGCCGCCCTTGGACTCGAAGACGATGCTTTTGCCGCGCTCGTAGGCGACTGTCGTGCTGGTCCCGTTGAATGGGATGCCGGCCATGCGGTACTCCCATTTGGTGTCGAAGTAGCCCAGCGGGGAGGGGGTGTGCGAGAGGATCTTCAGGTTGGGGTTCAGCTCGGACTGCCGCTCCGGGTCTTCGAGGACGGCGAGCACCTTGTCTACCGACGCGTTGATGGTGACGCTCTTCTGGATCAGGGTCATCTGAGCCACCTCTCTGTCGCTTGACCAGTTCACCATGTCACCCACACGGCGCACAGCGCTACCCGCGATGGCAGAGTGAGGGAAAGCTGAGCGCCACTCGTGAGGATACCATATCCAGCTGGGCGATGAGATGGACACGCGCACAAGCTGTCATGTGCGCCCATTGGCCTCCCCTCCCACAGGGCGAGGGGGCCTGGAGGTGAGGTCGCGCTACTTCCAGTTGTCGCAGTAGAAGATGTTCGCGCGGTCATAGTCCGGACGCTCGCCCTGCTTCATGCGCAGCATCGTCCAGCCCGTGCGATAGCCGCGCGCCGTCAACGCATCGAGCGCGTTCCAGGCGCCGCCGGGGACGTTGACTTCAAGCGAGGTCAGCCCACGCGCGATGCTCAGCCGCTCGGCGGCGGAGATCAACCGGCCAAAGCTCACTTGGTCGGGCGCGGCGACGAACGGCAGAAAGCCTTTGCGCCCTTGCATGAATGTCGGCTCGGTGTGCAGAATGGCGAACCCACCGTCGCCAGTCGCCAGCGTCGCGCCCAGCCCCGCCGTGGCCGCGCGAGCCTCCGCCGCGAGATCAAGCCCAGGATAGAGGTAGTCGAGATTGCGCGGCGCGGCATCGATCTCCACCTGCTGGCCAGCGAGTGATTCGTCAGGTGACTCGTCCGGGGTGAGGGCGCGTTTGAGGCTGACGGCCGTCCACGACGCACGGAAGCCGAGCTTGGAGTAGAGATAGACGTGCTGGTCGCTGTGTCCGAATGTCTCCAGCCCCATCAAGCGCACGCCGCGCGCACGCCAGCGCTCCACGCACGCGCCCACGAGCGTCTGCCCCACACCCCGGCCCTGCGCAGCGGTGGCCACCGCCAGCGGACCAAACCAGGCGAGCGAGCCGCGCGTCGCCGTGATGAGTGCGCCGATGACGACTCCAGCCTCATCTTCGGCCACCAGACAGCCCTCTGGATCGGCATTGAGCCGCGTTGGCAGCATCAGCGGTGGAAAGAACGGCTGCCCTACGGCATGCCCCGACAACTGCTCGACGACCACGCCAAACGCCTCATTAGCGATGGCGGACACATCAGCAAGGTCATCCGCAACCATCGTCCGCACCGTAACCCGCGCCTGCATACACCCCCCTCACCCCGTTGTGACGATCCTGGCCGCCTCAAACGACGCTACCCCTTGCGCGCGCCGTGCGCGCCCGCCGGCGACTTGCGCCCGACCGCGAGGATGCCCTCCAGCGCACGGATGTCGCGCAGCACCGCCTCCAGCTGCTCGGGCCGCGTGATCTCCAGCGTCGCGTTGATGGTCGCCTTGCGTGTGCGCTTGTTGGTGCTGACATCAATCTTGACCATATTGAGGTTGTGATGCGCGATGACGCCGGTCACATCGCGCAGGAAGCCCGTGCGATCCTCGCCCTCTACGACGATCGGCGCCTGGAACTCCTGCGCGCCCTCCAGCTTGGGCCACGAGACGGCGATGCCGCGCTCCGGCTCCTGCTCCAGCAGCCGCCGCAGGTTCGGGCAGTCGGCGCGATGGATGACCACGCCGCGCCCGCGCGAGATGTAGCCGCCCAGCGTGTCGCCCGGCAGCGGATGGCAGCAACTGGCGATCTGTGTCAGGATGCCCGCCATGCCCTCAACGCTGATGTCAACTTGTGCCTCTCTCGCTGGGACGGGCGTGAGCGCCGCTTCTGGCTCTGGCTCAGTGGGAGCCACATGCAGCTTCAGTCGCTCGCGCACTTTGTTGACCACATTGACCGGTCGCAACTTGTCCGCTCCGACCATCGCCAGCAGCGTGTCCTCGTCGGCCAGCCCCAGCTCATCCACGACCCATTTCAGATCGTCCTCGGTCAGCTCCTCATACCCCTTGCGCACGCCAGCCGCGCGCAGATCGCGGTCGAGCCGCTCGCGCCCCACCTGGATGTCTATATCGCGCTCGTGGGTCTTCAGATAGTGCAGGATGCGCGTGCGCGCCAGCTTGGTCTTGACGACACGCAGCCAGTCGCGTGTGGGATGCGCGTCATTGCGCTTCATCAGATCAACGATGTCACCGTTGCGCAGCTCGTAGTCCAGCGGCACGAGCTTCTTGACAGGCCGTCCTGATGGGCTGATCTGGGTAATGCGCACGCCGCCCACATGGTTGCCCAGGTCGGTATGCACGCGATACGCGAAATCGAGCGGCGTCGAGCCAGCGGGCAGCTCCTTGACATCGCCGCGCGGCGTGAAGACGAAGATCTGCTCCTGCAACGGCGGCGGTGGTGGCGCAGGCTCGGCCCCGCCGCCAGCCTTGGCCGTGTCTTTCAACTCCTGCCGCCACTCGATCACCTGCTGCATCCACTGTTGCAGCGCCTTGGCCTCGGCGCGCGCGCTGTCGCCGACGTCTTTGTAATACCAGTGCATCGCGACGCCATACTCCGCCGTCTCGTGCATCGCGCGCGTGCGAATCTGAATCTCGGCGAGGCGGTTGTCCAGGCAGAACACGGTCGTGTGCAGCGACTGATAGCCATTGGCCTTCGGATTGGCGATGAAATCCTTGATGCGACCGTCCACTGGACGCCACAGGTCATGCACATGCCCCAGCGCCAGGTAGCAGTCGGCCACGCTCTCCGTAATGATGCGGAACGCCATGATGTCGTAGAGCTGCGACAGGTCGCGGCTGCCCGACCGCACGACCTTCTTGTAGATGCTGTAGAGGTGCTTGACGCGCCCAGAGATCTCCGCGTTGATGTCGATCTTGCGCATCTCGTCTGAGAGCGCGCTGACCACGCGATCAACGTAGTGGCTGCGCTCGCTGGTCTCCTCGGCCAACGCCTCGCGCAGCCAGCGGTACTCGTCTGGCTCCAGAATGGCAAAGGCAAGGTCTTCCAGCTCGCCATCCACACGCCCCATGCCCAATCGAGCGGCCAGCGGGGCGTACAGCGCGCGCGTCTCCTCGGCCAGCCGACGAATCTCGTCCATCGTCAGCGCGCCCGCCGGGGCGTCGGAGGCGTCATCGCGGCGCGCCACCGTATCCTGCCGCTGGCGGAGTCGCGCGGCCTCGGCGGCGGCCTCGCGCATCAGCCGCAGGTGGTCCGCCACTTTGACGACCACGACGCGCGGGTCTTCCGCCAGGCTGAGGAACATCTTGCGCAGCGCGTCTTCATCCTGCGCGCGGCGGCGCTCGCGGCCCTTGCGCTTCTCGCGGTCGAGCGTCGCTTCCTCTTCACTCAGCGCGGCCTGCGCCTGACGACGCAAGGTCGCGCCGGGGCGATGCAGCGCGTCGAAGCGCTCGATGGCGCCGATGGCGTGCGCCACCTGCCCGCCGACCGCCTTGCCCAGCCGGTGCGGAATCTCGCGCGGCGCCAGCGCCTTGGCCTCCACCAGCGGCTCCAGCAGCACGGCGGCCAGCGTCACCACATCAATGCGCAGCCCCTCGGCCAGGATGGTCGCCGTGCGCAGCGCATCGGCCAGCGCGCGGCGGGTGGGCGCGGCGACCTCAGCGGGGGCATGCGCGAAGGTGTCGCTGGCCAGCGTCAGCGTCTCGCGCATGTGTCGCGTCTGCTCGTCGTCCATGTAGGCCGCCACCGCAGCCAGCAGCGCCTCGCGCGCCTGTGGATTCATCGTCGCCTGTGCGGCGCCGGGCGCATCCGGGCCAGTGGGCGCGGCGCTGACCGGCTCGACAGGGCGCCCACTTGCCTGCGTCATGCTAACCCTCCATCGCATCCCCGTCGCAGATCGCGCTCGACCTCCATCACGCCAGGCGATCTACGCAAGCGGCGCATCACCTCGTCGGCCCGGCGCGCGCCGGGAATCAGCAGCATCATGGCAATCGCCGCCTTCGCGCGATCCTGATTGGCGACGGCATGCTGCGCGGCAACGTTGATGCCGTGATCCGCCAGCCAGATGGACAGTTGATGCACCATTCCCTGATGGTCCTGCCCATAGATATTGACGCACAAAACGTAGTCTGTCTGCGGAAGCTCGGCCCAGCTCAGTGGCGTCGCCTGAGCATAGGGCATGCGGCCCGCCCGACGGCGCGCCACCGCCGCGCTCAGCGTCCGGCAGCACGTGCGGTGAATCGTCATCAGCCGACCGCGCCCCGGCAGAGCGACGATGGCGTCGCCTGGAACCGGGCAGCAGCAGCGCGCGAGCTGCACATCCGCCAGCCGCCCGGAGGGATGCCTGAGCAGCTCGGGCTGCTCCGGCTCCGACTCCGCCGTCGGCTCGTCATTCACCATGCGCGGCTGCGAATCGTTGAGCGCGCCAGCCCGCCGCAACTTGCCCAGCGAGCGTCGGATGCGGTCGAGCGCATAGCGTGTGTGCGCGATCTCCAGCCACTCCGGACGCGGATGGCTGGTCGGATCGCGCAGAATGCGCACCACATCGCCGCTGCGCAGGGTATATGAGAGTGGTACCTTGATGCCGATCAGCTCATCGGCGCGGTTGGTCGTCAGCACCCAGGCGCCGGTGGCCGTGTCGCCCAGCCCCGTGTGGATGCGATAGGCCAGGTCGAGCGCGGTCGCGCCGACGGGCATCTCGCGCACGGCCCCTTTCGGAGTAAAGACGAAGACCTGATCGGCGAACATCTCGCCGCGCACCGTCTCCACGAACTCCGACGCGGTCAGATTCAACTCGTTGTGCCAGTTGGCGATGCGCCCCACCCACGACGCCGTGCGCTTGAGCCACTGCGTCTGATCCACCGTACCCGGCTTGTGGCTGAACGCAGCTTCCATCCACTGTGCCGCGACGCCATGCTGCACAGCGACATGCATGCGGTGGGTGCGGATGTGGAGCTGAGCGAGCCGTCCATCTACTCCAAAAACAGTGGTATGCAGTGATTGATAGCCATTGACTTTGGGCATCGCGATGTAGTCCCGGAAGCTGTCGTGATAGTGGCGCCAGAGCTGATAGACCACGTTCAGGCTCAGATAACACTCCTCGACGCTGTTGACCAGCACGCGGAACGCGATCACGTCGTCGAGCGCGCCAATATCGAGCTGGCTTTCCTGAGAGTCGAGAAACGCGCTGTAGGGACGCTTCATACGCCAGTTGACAGCGGCGTTGATCCCCACGCCATCCAGTTTCCGCCGGATGCGTTCACACATGCGGTCGGCCCACTCGCGGCGGCTCGACTCCACTTCCAGCAGGCGTTTGGTGACGCGGGCGAAGTCGGCGGGATAGAGGTACTTGAACGCGAAGTCTTCCAGTTCAACCTTGAAGAGATAGAGTCCAATGCGACCGGCCAGGGGAGCGAAAATATCGAGCGTCTCGCGCGCTTTGATCTCGCGCTTGTTCTGGGCCATCACGTCCATCGTACGCAGGTTATGCAGCCGATCCGCCAGCTTGAGCACCACCACACGCGGGTCTTCCAGCATCGCGCCAAACAGCTTGCGCACGGTCTCCGATTGCTGGCGAGCCTTGTCCTCGCGTCTGGTCTGCGCCTTGCTGAGCGCGAGTGGCCCGCTGCTCGTCGCGCGCTCTGGAGCACTGTCCGGCGACTCCACAGCGGTAAACTTGGTAACCCCATCAACAATCGAGGCGATCAGTGGTCCAAACTGCGTTTCGACATTCTCGCGCGTGATGCTGGTGTCCTCCACCACATCGTGCAGCAGAGCCGCCGCGATGCCCTGGGCGTCCATCGCCAGCTCGGCGAGGTTGGTGGCGACCGCCAGCGGATGCTCGATGTAGGCCTCGCCACTCTGGCGCTTGGTTCCCGCATGCGCCTCGCGCGCGACCTGATAGGCGGAATAGATCAACTTGAGGTCATCTGGCGCCATGTATTGCGCGCACAGCAGCAGCAGGCCAAGCAGCGAGGCGGGGTCGCCCGGCTGGACAACCTCAGTGGGCAGGGCGGCGCGCGGCGCGATCGTCTGCCGCGCCCGCTTGCCTGGCTGATTGATCCTCGCTGGCGCTCGCATGCTGCCCTCCCGCGAGTGTTTTCCCCTGCGCCGCTGTCCGCGCTCGTCCGCTGGCGCCCCCGCTACTACTGAACGGGCCAGCGACGCTCGCTCGCGAGTTTTGGCGCGAATGGGGGACAGACGAACCCTGCACTACGACAAGCGCGCGGACGACATGGTGCCGTCTGCGCGCCTGTTGTGTCTTCATTGACAGCATAGGTATCATGCATTATCGCGCCCAGCGCGGGGCCGCGTCAAGCGCCGTCCGCTCAACCAAGCGGATTCATACGCGGCTGAGGGCCGGTTGGTTGGCTGTGGCGGCCAGCAGCGCCTGCGCGCCAGTGGTGACTGGCGCGCCATGCCCCGGCAGGCACGCCGCGATGTCCATCGCCGCGAGTTTGCGCACGCTCTGGAGCGCCTGCGCCGTGTCGAGGTTCAGCATGTGCGGCGAGAGCGCCAGTCCACCGTTGCTCGCGCGCACCGCGTCGCCCGCGAAGAGCAGCTTGCGGGCGGGCAGGTAGAAGCAGATGTGGCCCGCTGTATGTCCCGGCGTCTCAATCACCCGCAAGCCACCCTCCGAGCCGAAGACGGGCAGGCTGTCGCCCTCATAGACAATATGCGCGATAGTCGCGGGCGCCAGCCGCGTGAAAAAAGCCAGCCGAAAGATCGGCCCCAGCAGGCCATGCGGCGCCTCGCGCCGGGCGCGCCCCTCGATCGCTGGCGTGTCGCCCGCGCTGGCCCAGGTCTCGGCGCCAGTCTCTGCCGCGAGCGCGGCCAGCGCGCCAATATGATCCACATGCTGATGCGTCAGCAGAATACGGCGCACGTCGCGCGGTGAGCGACCCAGCGCCCCGACTGCCGCCAGGATACGCTTCTGCGCGCCGGGAAGTCCAGCGTCAACGATGGTCAGCCCATCTGGCTCTGTGATGATGTAGACGTTGCAGCTTACCCCATCCACCAGGTGAACATCTGGACACACCTGCATGCTGGCCTCCCAGTTGAACCCAGGGCGAAAACACGCCTCGCCTCCACTGGAGATGATAGCAGGTCAGCGGAGGATGGTGTGGGGGCGGTCGCGGCCACAGGTGGAACGCCCTCTGGCTCCCCTCTCCCGCCTTGGCGGGGGAGGGGCTGGGGGGGTGGGGGCCGCCCCCTCGTCTACCAGCGCGGCGCGGTCGGGTCGTCTGGCCCGCTGGGACGTTGGCCACCCCAGCCCTGGTCATCCTGGCGCGGCGCGTTGGGCGCGGGCGCATCCCAGGGACGCGGCGCGTTCCACGCCTGCTGATCCCCATCGCCGCCCTGCGCGGCGCCACCCCAGCCCTGCTGACTATACTGGCCCTGCTGCTCCCAGGTCAGCCGAGCCGCGTCATTCCACTGCGCACTCTGCTGGCTGCCCGGCTGGTACTGCGGCCCGCCGGGTTGATATTGCGGCCCGCCGGGTTGATATTGTCCTTCGCGCGGGCGCATGTTGACAGCGGACTGCGGCCCCGGCACGTAGGACGGCGTATTGTCGGGATAGCCGCCACCTACTGCCCTGCCGGAGCGCACACCGACCGCCGCTGGCTTCGGAGCCTTCGCCGACGTGCGCGCCATGCTGAACAGCTTGCCCGCAAACTTGCTGAGCAGCCACGCGCCAGCGCCAACCGCCGCCGCTGTCAGATAGATGGGCACGAACGCCCCCGCGACCACCCCAAACGCCGCCGCTACCGCATGCACGCGATCAGGATAGACCTTGCCAATCAGCGCGAGGATGCCGAAAAACGCCAACGTCGGCCAGGAGCCGTGCCAGACTGCGGCGCCCAGGCCTGTCACCGGATTCTTCCGACTCAACAGGCTCAGCAGCACGAGCGCCGCCGCCAGAAGCAGCGCCGCCGTCCAGAACTTCGGCAGCAGCGCCGTGATGCGCGCGTGGCCCGTGGCGGTCAGTGTCTCTGGCGACAGCCCGGTATAGAGCAGGAAGGGCTGCAGCCAGGTTGGCAGCGGCTCCGACTTCACCGCCGCATCATATTGCTCCGGGAAGAGCGCGAAGGTCTGCACCGCGCTGCCGATTGGCCCCGGCAGGTTGAACGTCGCGCTGGGCCCGCCATCGTAGTAGGCGTTGGCGACCCGGCTATAGATCAGGCGCACTGCCTGATCGTAGCTCAGCCCCTTGATCTCGCTCCCGGTGATGGGCGATTTGATGAAGCTGATCGCCAGTGCTTTGTCCGGAAAGGCGCTGGCCGCCTGCTGCAGTTTGCTATAGGTGGCCGGGCTGATGCCAAAGCCCTTCGAGACCAGGAACGGATTGAGCGCATTCACACCCAGGTCGGTGATGACCGCGGTGGACGCCGGACGCATGGAGAGGAACGAGAGCGCCGTCACCCACAGCGCTGTCAGCAGCAGAAAGCCAAAGATCGTGTGCGCGAGATTACGGAGCATGCCCATAGGTCAGCTACTCCCCGCGTTCGCGGCGATCGCGCGCCAGGCGAATGCGACTTGTCACGCAGCCTCCACCGGCCACATGCGTCCCAGTATTGCGCTCACTCTAGCCAGCCTGACGCCTTATCGTCAATGTCGTGCGCCACATTCCTTATGCGTGGCTCCGGCTCGGCGATGATCCGCTGCTCGCCTTCTCTGCGCTGTCAGCCGCCGTCGCCGGTCTCCAGCGCGTCTCGAATGCGCGCCACCGCCTCGGCCACCAGCGCGGCGTCGTCCGCTGCCAGCGTGTCGGCGAGCAGGCGCGCCGCCTCCACATACAACCACAGCGCCGCCTCCGTCCGCCCGCGCGCGGGAGCCATCGTGGCGGGCGGCGTGTCGTAGCCAACCACCACATGCAGCAGCCGTCGCCAGCGCGAGTCCGGCTCGCCCTGCCGCAGCGCCGCATCGAAGAAGTCGTTCTCGCTCGCTAGCAACACGCCGCGCGCCACCAGCGCCTCGCGAATCAGGCTCTGCTGCAAGCCCAGCGCAGCGTAGAGCATCGCCGACTCGTCGCCCCGCTCGCGCGCGCCCAGCGCCTTGTGGACTTCCTCCACCAGCCCCGCCAGCGCCTCCGAGGCGTGCGCGGCGGCCGCCGCTCGCAGCTCAGCCGTCCAGGTGAAGGCGCGCGCCTCGGCGATCAGCGCCGCCAGCCCACGCGCGCGATCCAGCAGGATGCGCGTCTGGCGCAGCCCCTCGACGGCCCAGATCGCCATCTCCGGCTGGGTCAGCTCGGCGCGCTTGCTGGCCAGCGTGGTCGTCGAGACGCTCACCAGTCGCCCATCCACCAGCCAGAGCCGGTAGCGCTCGCGCTCCGACGCTGGCTCGGCGGCGACAAACCGCAGCAGATCAACGTCGCTGTGCGCCGTGGCCTCGCCGCGCGCATGCGAGCCGGTCAGCCCCAGCGCCTCTACGCCGTCACCGCCGAAGCGCTGGACCAATTCGGCCAGCTCGGGCTCACTCAGCGGCGCGGCCGTCGCGCGTTCGTCGTCGCTCACTGTGCGGGTGGGCGGCGCGTGGAGTGTGGCCGGGTCGGCGGATCAACGTCACCAGGCGCGGTGTCAGGCTGGCCCTCTGGCTCCAGCTCGCGGAAGCGATAGCCTACGCCGCGCTCAGTCAGGATGTAGCGCGGATGGGCGGGGTCGCGCTCCAGCTTCTGACGCAGATAGGTGATATAGAGGCGCAGATAGTGGCCCTCGTCGCGGTACTCCGGTCCCCAGACTTTCGAGAGCAGCGTCTCGTGCGTCATCAGCCGACCAGCGTTGTTGACCAGATGGTACAGCAGGCGATATTCCGTCGGGCGCAGCGCTACCTTGCGCCCGCGCACCAGCACCTCGTGCTTGCCAAAGTCAATCGTCAGGTCGTCATCCACCACAATGCGCGTCTTGCGCGCCTGCGATGGCGTGAAGGAGCGGCGCAGCAGCGCCTTGATGCGCGTCACCAGCTCGCGCGGGCTGTAGGGCTTGGTCAGGTAGTCGTCCGCGCCGATCTCCAGCCCACGGATGCGGTCGCTCTCTTCCGCGCGCACTGTCAGCATCAGCACCGGCACGCTCGAGACCTCGCGGATGCGCGCCAGCGTCTCGAATCCATCCATCTCTGGCATCATCACATCCAGCGCCACCAGATCAGGCAGATCGGACTTCAGCCGCTCCAGCGCCTCATAGCCATTCGACGCTGTGATGACGCGGTAGCCCTCCATCTCCAGATTCAGCCGCACGACATCCACCAGGCGCGGCTCGTCGTCCACCACCAGCACCGTCAGGTTGCGCGGATCAATATGCGGTTGCTCCATTCACTCCCTCCCCGCTAGCAGCACATCTGATGTGCGTGGCTCCGGCGCCTGCTCAGCCTCGCCCGCGCCGCCAAAGATCACCAGCGGCGCCGCTGCGCGCTCCTCGCGCGGCAGGCTGAACGAGAAGGTCGAGCCGCGCCCCAGCTCGCTGCTGACCCAGATGCGCCCGCCGTGCGCTTCGACGATGGCTCGGCAGATGTAGAGGCCCAGCCCGGCCCCCTGCGTGCGGCGCGAGGCGGCGTTGTCCACCCGCTGGAAGCGCTCGAAGATGCGCTCCTGCTCGCGCAGCGGTATGCCCTGGCCCGCGTCAATCACGCTGACGATCACCTCATCGCCGGTGGATTGCCCGCGCACGCGGATCCGCGCGCCGCGCGGCGAGTATTTGATGGCATTGTCGAGCAGGTTCATCAGCACCTCCTCGATGCGCTCGCGGTCGGCCAGCACGGGCGGCAGCGCGGCGGGCATCCGCACGCGAATGTCTACCTCCGGGCTGCGCGCCATCATGCGCCGCGCGACCGAGCGCGCCACCGAGGCCAGCTCGATCTCGCTGCGCTCCATCTTCAGCCCGCCCGCCTGGATGCGCGAGGCGTAGAGCAGATTGCCGACCATGTGGCTCAGGCGGTCGGCCTCGTCTTCGATGGCGCGTAGCCGTTCGCGCGTCGCCTCGGGATCCATCTGCGCGTCCTCGCGCGCCAGCGTCGAGGCATAGCCCTTGATGATGGCGATCGGCGTCTGAAGCTCGTGCGAGGTGACGGAGATGAACGTGGTGCGCATCTCCTCCGTCTCGCGGCTGCGCGTGATGTCGCGCACATTCATGATTGCGCTGACCTGCTGGCCCGCCGAGGCGGCGGCGGCGGTGGCCGTCACCGTCACGTTGACGCGCTGGCCGTCGCGCGCTAGTAGCAGTAGCTCGCGGTCGAGAATTGGCCTACCCGTGGCGATTACCTGCGCCAGCGGGTCGCGGTCGAGGCCCATCGGCGCGCTCTGCGGCGTATGCAGCTTGACGACCTCGTATGAGAAGCGGCCTAGCACCTCGTGCTGCCGCCAGCCGGTCATCGCCTCCATCGCCGGATTGAACCCCGTGATGCGCAGCCCCTCATCCACCGTGATGATGCCGTCGCCGCTGAAGTGCAAGATCGAGCCGAGCTGGCGGTTCTCCTGCTGCAAACGCGCGGCCTGCTGGTGGCTGCGTACGGCGGCGACCAGCATCCCCAGCAGCGCGCGGCGGCGTTCGGGGTCCAGCAGCGACCGGCGCGCCGAGAAGCCAGTAGCGCCCAGAAAGCTCACCTCGCCGACCACACCGCCCGCGTCGGCCAGCGTCATGGTCGCGATTTCGCCCGCCCAGATGTCGGAGGCGGCCATCACGCGCGGGCGTCCGTCCAGCGGCTCCGGCGCGGCGTCCAGCGCGAGTTGTGTCACGATGCGGCGGGCGGCGTCTGCGCCGATGCCCCAGGTAATCAGGCGGCCATCATCGCTCAGCGGGCCAGGCGCCGCGCCCACGCCATCCACGCGCAGCGCCAGCACGCCCGCGCTCGACTCCGCCAGCGCCACGGCGAAGCGCAGCGCGCGGCGCAGCGCCTCAGCGGTCTGAACCTGATCGGTCGCGCCGCTTGGCCAGAGAATCGCCATGTCGTTTACGTCCCTTGCCGCGTGCAGGCGCCATCATGCATCCTGAAGCCAGACAATCTGGCGTATTCTACCACACGGGTCGCGCACGAGCGGCTCAGCCCACGGCGACTGCAATGTCCGTCGCTCGACATGAGGCGCAGATGATGCGATTTGATATCTTCACGCTCTTTCCTGAGATGCTGCGCAGCCCGCTCGACGAGAGCATCATCGCGCGGGCGCGCGAGCGTGGGCTGGTGGAGATCAACGCCTGGAATCCGCGTGACGTGACCACCGACCGCCATCACATCGTAGACGATTATCCTTACGGTGGCGGCGCGGGCATGGTGATGAAGCCTGACCCCATCTTCACCGCCGTCGAGCGCGTCTACGAGAGCGGCCCGATCATCCTGATGTCGCCGCAGGGCCGCGTCTTCACGCAGGCCATCGCACGCGAGCTGGCGCGAGAGCCGCGTGTCACGCTGATCTGCGGCCACTACGAGGGCGTGGATGAGCGCGTGCGCCAGTATCTCTGCACGGATGAGATCTCGCTGGGCGACTTCGTGCTGACGGGTGGCGAGCTGGTCGCGCTGGTGATCGTGGACGCCGTGACGCGGCTGCTGCCCGGCGTGCTGGCGGCTGGCTCGACCGAGGAAGAGTCGCACACGGCGGGGCTGCTGGAATATCCACACTACACGCGCCCGCCGGAGTATCGCGGCTGGTCCGTGCCCGACATCTTGCTGAGCGGCAATCACGCGGCCATCGCCCGCTGGCGGCGCAAGGAGTCGCTGCGCCGCACCCGCGCGCGGCGGCCCGATCTGCTGGCGGCGCTCGACCTTAGCGCCGCCGACCGCAAGCTGCTCGCCGAGATCGAAGCGGAAGAGACGGCAGAGGCGGCGCCAGACGAGTGAGCATCCGCTGGCAGGTGGACGGTAGCCAGCGGTTAAAACCGCGCCTGAAGGCGGCAAGCCGCCACAAGACCCGCCTGCGCGGGTCCGAGATCCGGTCCCGCGTCCGCGCAGGCGGACGTTGTGGGCGCAGCCCTTCAGGCGCGGTGTTAACCGCCGCGCCCTCGGCGCTACCCCAGCGCGAACCGCAGCCTGGGGAAGCCGCGCTTGAGCGTGCGCACATCGCGCCAGATGGCCTCGACGGGGCGGCGATCCAGCAGGCGATCGGCCACCAGCGCGGCGATCAGGCGCATCTCGTTCGGCCCCATGCCCCAGCGCGTCACTTCCTGCGTGCCGAAGCGCAGGCCGTTGTAGTCGCCGGGGACTGGCTTGCCCGGCAGCCCGATGCCGCTGGAGTGGATGGCGCAGCGCGCCAGGCGCCGTGCGGCGTGGTCGCCCCCGCCGAAGGGCCGCGCATCCAGCGCGACGTGGTGAGTCGCGGTATAGCCGCGCTCGGCGGCCACCACCGGCAGGCCGTGCTCAGCCAGCGCATCGGCCAGCTCGCTGCCATTGCGCACCATCGCCGCCACGTAGTCGGCGCCGAAGCGACAGAAGCCCGCCAGCGAGATCGCCAGCGCCGCCACGCGCGCGTCGTCGAAATTGGCGGTCAGGCCAGGATAAGCGATGCGCTCGATGCGCTCGGCCAGCTCGGCGTCA
>JAICVT010000057.1 GCA_025935235.1 Ktedonobacterales bacterium
CAGTTGAGCGCGTCGCGTGGAGCGCACATCTGGAGTTCGCCGCTGCTCATCAACGGCAACGTCTACATCGGCCTGGCGTCGCACGACGACGTTCCATGTGTACGCGGAGCGATCTATGCGCTAGATGAGCATACTGGCAAGACGATCTGGACACACTATACCGTCTCGGCGAATGAGCTTGGCGGGGCAGTATGGTCGTCACTGACGGCTAATCCGAGCCTGCACGAACTCATCGCCACCACGGGTAATCCGTGTCCTGAGGGGTCGTCCTTCGGCGAAAGCGACTCCATTCTGGGCATAGACTGGACTACCGGAGCGACCCGGTGGAGCTACCAGGCGCTATCGTATGATGTGTGTGACTGCGACTTTGGTCAGGGCGCTGTGGACTTCGAGTATCAAGGCCAGGAGTACATTATCGCGGGGAACAAACACGGAACCGTCTATGCGCTCACCCGCAAGCCTTCCGGCGGCGCGCCCCATCTCGCGTGGAGCGCGCGCATATCGGAAAGCGGCTTTCTCGGCAAAGGTGGCATATTCGAGCCGCCCGCATACAGCGATGGACTCGTAATTGTCGCTGGTGGCCCAACACTGGATGGCGCCTGCGATGACGGTGGCCTCTGGGCGTTAGAGCCCCGGACAGGGCGCGAAGTGTGGCGCGTATGCACGTCTGGGCAGGTGGTTGGACCTGCCGCGGTCACGAATGGCCTGCTCTTTGTGCCACAGCAGGATACACTCGTCGCCTACCAGGCAAGCACAGGACGAACGCTCGAAACGTTCAAGCAGCCGGGGTCCACCTGGGGTGGTGTGAGCGTCTCTCACGGATTTGTCCTCGATGGGACGGTCAGCGACACCCTCTACTGTTACGCGCTACCGCCCTCGGCCTTCGCGGCTGGGTAAGAGCGCGTCCGCCAGTGGGAGAGGGCAAGGCGAGGGGTAGCCGCCATCTTTGCAAGGCTGTGCGAGGCTGTGCGACGACATGAGATGGAAGTCGGAGGCGGGGGACTGAGGCGCGCGTAAGCCGAATTCTGTTCCCGATGCGCCTCGCGACGCGCTGGGTGGCAATCATCTCTCTAGGACAACGGTTACCCGCCGCCTCCAGCGGCCAACCCGGAGGTAGACGGGCGAGCCACCCGCGGGCCGCCGGGCGAACCCGACGACCACTCCTCCTGTTCGGCCTTGCTCCAGATGGGGCTTGCCGCAGCCGACCGGTCACCCGGCCGCTGGTGAGCTCTTACCTCGCCATTTCACCCTTACCCACGCGACGCTCGCGCGCCGCGCAGGCGGTTTGTTTCTGTGGCGCTATCCTTGGGGTCGCCCCCACTGGCCGTTAGCCAGCATCCCGCTCTGTGGAGTTCGGACTTTCCTCGGACGCCGTGCACATGTGCACGACGCCCGCGATTGCCTGTGCGCCTCAGGCCCCCGCGCCTGACGCCAACCGCTAGTGTACCACTTGCCGCCGCTCGCCGCCGCGCGGCTGGCAACGAAACGAGCGCCACCGGAACTGGTGACGCTCGTGGAGCGGGAGACGGGATTCGAACCCGCGACCTTCTCCTTGGCAAGGAGATGCTCTACCCCTGAGCCACTCCCGCGTGGCTGCATGCGATTGCTCGCATCGGCTTCCGTATACTACTCCAACCGGCAGCGCCTGTCAAGCGAGTATGCCGAGCCAACTCCGTCAGGCTTCTTTCGCGCGAACCACCGCCGTTACGATGTGGGCGACCAGTGTGGCGATGATGGCGGCGGCCAGGGCATAGAACAGGCTGGGGATATTCATATAGACGAAGCTGAAGTATCCGGGAATCAGCAGCGAGAGGATGACGTTGACGGCGACCGCGCTGACAGCCCCAATGACAATATCAGGGACCATGCCGGGTCGCCCTGCCAGCACGAAGCGCTGGGCCAGCCAGCCAATGACGCCGCCAATGACGAACCACAGAATCACATTCCACATGCGCGCTTCCTCGCTGACGCTCTCGGACGCTCGCTGGCGCTCACCACGCCATGACTCGCCGCCTCGCACGCGGGTCGCATGTGGCATACCAACCACGGTCGCGAACGTCGTCCACCGCCAGGGCATGACCTTGCATGACCTTCGCCGACAATGCTCCCATCCACTGGACAATCACCGACGCCCGCTCTATACTTAGAACAAATGTTTCACTTGCAGCAATGCGGCGGCGCGACAACCCAGCATCTCTCAGCGACAACAGCGGCGGAAATGGCAGACCAGCGTTCGAGCCAGCACCGGCTCGGAGCATCCTCCAGCGTCATCCACGGCGCCGGAGCGAGAGGAGCGCGCACATGACCTGGTATTCTCCCATCCTGATGAATCCATCAAACACGCCCTCCTGGGCGACTGGAGCGCGCGGCGCTTCGATCGCCGCCGAGCCGCGCGGCGCGGGCATCGGCTCAGCGTGGGCCAGCGGCGCGTGGACATGGGCCGACGCTGACCCGCGCCGATCAGAGCTGGCGCAGGCGCGGCCCGCCACGACCGAGCGCAGCGCCAGCGCACGCGCGGCGAGGCAGCTGCGCGCGCCGCTGGACGTGCTGCGTCAGATGTCGGAGGCGGCGCAAGCGAGTGGGCTGAGCGAGAGCGAGGTGTGGGTCGAGGCGGCGCGTGAGTGGCTGCGGCGGCGCGAGGGCGAGCCGGGCGCCGCGCCTGCCGCTCCAGTGGCTCCAGCGCAGGCCGAGCGGCCAACCACAACTCCCCGGCGCGGCGTGCGGCGCTGGGATGAGATTGACGCGCTGCTGATCGAGTTGCGCGGCCCGGCGACTTCCATCGCCCACGAGGGCGCTCCCGCCGCGTGATGGCAGGCGGCGGAGCATTCCATCAACGCGGCGGCGTTCGGGATGGTTCCCCGAACGCCGCCGCGTTGTGCGCCTGTCGCCTGGGCGCTAGGCGGGCAGACCCAGCCCCGCCGCCTCCAGCGGGCCGTAGGCCAGGATCGTCTGGTCGGCGTTGGCGGGGAAGCGATCAAGCGTGCGGCGCACGTCGGCCAGCGTCACCCGCTCGATGCGCTCCATCTCGTCCTGGATGCTGTGGACTGTGCCCTCGGCGACCCAGGTATAGGCGAGATCCTGCATGCGGCTGAAGGCGGAGTCGCCATCCAGCACGGTGCGACTGACCAGCTTGTCCTTGGCGCGGCGCAACTCCTCCTCCTGCACGCCATCCGCCTGCAAGCCTTTCAATTCAGCCTGCGCCAGCTCCAGCACGGCGGCGGCATGGTCCGGTGTCGTGCTGAGGAAGGTCAGCAGCATGCCAGTGTTGTCGAAGGGCGAGAGCGAGGCGGAGGCCGCTTCGGCCAGCCCTTTCTGGTAGATGTTCCAATAGAGGCGCGAGCCAACGCCATCGCCCAGGATCATCGCCGCGAGCTGCGCCGCGTATAGATCGTCATCCTGGATGCTGACGGATGGGGAGCCGACGAGGATCAGCTGCTGCTTGAGTTGCGGCTTGACCACCACGTTGCTCTGCGGTCGGTCGGGCGCATGGGTTTTGGCGTCGCGCCCGGCCTCGCCATCCTTCCACCCGCCGCACGCCTGCTCGACCAGCGCCACCACGTTCTCCCACTCGAAGTTGCCGGCGATGGAGAAGATCAGGTTGTTGGCGCCATAGCGCAGCGCATGATAGGCGCGCATCTGCTCCACGGTCACGTCGCGGATGCTCTCCTTCGTGCCGAGTACATCGTGGCCGAGCGGGCTGTTGGCGTAGAAGGTCTGCATCAGGCGGCGATAGGCCTGGCCGGTCGGCACATCCTCCGACCGCGCGATCTCCTCCAGGATGACGTTGCGCTCCATGTTGAATTCATCGGCATCCAGGCGCGGGCGCATCATGTCGCTGAGCAGATCAACGGCCTTGGGCAGATAGTCGTTTAGGATGCGCGCGTAGAAGACGGTCTGCTCGACCGAGGTAAAGGCATTGAACTCGGCGCCCATCAGGTTGAAGTCGAGCGTGATCTGCTCGCTGTCGCGGCGCTCGGTCCCCTTGAAGACCATATGCTCCAGAAAGTGCGAGACGCCATAGAGCGCCGGGTCGGCCTCATCGCGCGCGCCCGTGCGGGCATAGAAGCACAGCGAGACCGATTCGAGGTCGGGCATGCGCTGGCCCAGCAATTGCAGACCATTGGGGAGCCGATGTGTGAAGAACTGGCCTGCGCGAGACGGGGAGACCTGTGGAGCCGCCATCGTTGTCACCTTTTCATTCGCGTTGGGATGCCTGAAGCGCCATCGCATTGCGTCCTGGGTCGCATCAACATCGTGTGAGCGTCGCATGCGCCCGGAAGCGCGGTTCGCTGGACATTGGGATGATAGCCCGCGCGGTTTCGGAGTGTCAACGAGCGCGACGACGGCGCGCTGCAGGCCAGACAACCCGCTGGCGTGGTACGCTGGCGATAGAAGGAGGTTCCGCCGATGAGCGCAAACCAGCACGACCCGCAGCAATCCGCGCAGACGCCACGCAGCGAGCGGCGGTTGCCGGGCTACGAGCAGACACCCAGGCCACAAGCCGCCCCCGGCGCGCTGCAACAGTTGTCCGACGATGAGCTGGAGACGATCACGCTGCGTCTGATGGAGCTGGACTTTGGCCAGGAGGGCCTGACACGCGACCAGATTCGCAAGCGCTACCAAGACCTACCCGAGGCGATCTATCTGCGCATGCCTTCCAGCCGCCATTTCCTGAACGCGGATGAGGCGCTGCGTGACGCGCTGGACGCGCGCAGCCGCGCGGAGGGCGACTTCCTGGGCCCACATCCCGATATCCCCGTGCAGGAGTCAATCAGCGATGGTGGGCCGCCTGCCTGGGGCGGCGATCCGCTCTTCACCCCTGATGGCGTGGAGGATGGCGGCAGCGCCGAGGACACGCAGGGCCTGTATCAGTCTGATCCCAACGACGCGGGCCAGGTCGAAGGCGAAATCACAGATCGCGACCGGTAGCAGACCTCTTCCTCTAACCCCCTCCCCTTCAGGGAGGGGGAACCTACAGCCTCGGGAATGGAGCAGTAGCGTGGTCGTGAGCCTGGCAATGCGCTCAGGCGACGATTCGCTCGCTCCGCGCCACACCTCCTGACTCACGTTCCCCTCCCCTGATGCAGATTGACGAATTGTCGCGGGTACGGCCGACCGCTGGCGACTGAAGTCGCGCCTGGGAGGCGGCCTGCGGGCCGCCGCGAAACCCGCCTGCGCGGGTTCGGGAGGCTCCTGGTCCACGCAGGCGGCAGGCGGAGCCGAGCTTTGCAGCTCGAAGGGCCTCCCAGGCGCGGTTTCAACCGCCAGCCGCCTCGGCACAGTATCCGTGTCAATTCGACAAATCGTATAAGGGGAGGGAGCAGGGGGTGAGGTCGCGCCCGCCTCCACTACGCTTCTGGCGGCTCGAGCTGGTCGGCCTTGCGCTGGGCGGTGGTGGCCTCGTCGTCGCGACCCAGCTCGCGAAGCGCGTGCGCCTTGCCCTGCCACGCCCAGGCGAAGGCCGGGTCGAAGCTGATGGCGCGCTCGTAGGCCGCCAGCGCGTCCGCGAACCGATCCATCAGCGCCAGCGTGTTGCCGCGGAAGAGCCAGAGCAGCGGATTCTGGTCGTCAAAGCTGATGGCCTTGTCGAACGCCTCCAGCGACTCAGGGTAGCGCTTCATGCTGGTCAGCGCGGAGGCGCGGCCCGCCCAGGCGCGCGGATTTTCCGCCTCCAGCTTGATGGCGCTGTCATAGGCTGTCAGCGCCTCTTCGTAGCGCTCCATGCCAGAGAGCGCGTCACCACGGCCGCTCTGCGCATCGGCGTTCTGCGGATCGAGCGCCAGCGCCCGCTCATAGGAATCGAGCGCCGCCATCGGGTCTTCCAGATCCGAGAAGGCGTCGCCGTGGCCGATCCACGCCTCCACGTTGTCGGGGTCGAGCGCCAGCGCGCGATCATACGCCGCCAGCGCCTCTTCGCTGCGCTCCAGTTCGGCCAGCGCCTCGCCTTTGCCGATCCACGCCTCTGGCTCAGAGGGATCGAGCGAGCCGGCGCGCTCGTAGGCCTGGAGCGCGGGCAGCGTCTGCCCCAGATCGAAGAGCGCGATGCCCTTCAGCAGCCATGCGACCGACTGTGTGGGGTCGAGCGTGATGGCATGCTCATAGGCCTCTACCGCCTCGGTGCGGCGCTCCAGCGCCGTCAGCGCGTTGCCCTTGCCCAGCCACGTATCAGGCTCATTCGCATCGAGCGCCAGCGACCGCTCAAACGCTCCCAGCGCCTCGTCGAAGCGCTCCAGCGAGAACAGCGCTTCTCCCTTGAGATACCACGCCTCGCTGTGGGTCGGGTCCTGCGCGACTGCCTGCTCATAGATCGCCAGCGCATCAGCGTAGCGATCCTGCTCCTCGAATGCGTAGCCGCGTTCGAGCAGGCTCTCGATATCCGTGTCACCCATGACGCGATAGCCTTTCACATGGGCCTCGCCAGGCTGGCCGCGCCGTGATGGCGGCGCCATGTCGTGGCGAGGCTTGCCAGCTTAGCTCCTGCGCAGTGCGACGCGAAACGGCCCGCGCCGCCTGAACTCACAACCAGGACGCGCGGGCCGCAAAGCGCCCGAAATTCGGCTCGTCAGGCCCTCCAGCGCCAGCCTGCGAGGCGAGGCGTCGGGCGAGCCAGGCGATCAGCTATTTCTTGAAGTAATCCGCGTTGAGTTTGGTATATTCCTGCCACTGCTCTGGCACGGCGCTCTCCTCGAAGATCGCCGTCACCGGGCACGCTGGCTCGCAGGCGCCGCAGTCTATGCACTCCTCCGGGTTGATGAAGAGCTGGTCAACGTCATCGTAGCCAGGCTCACCCTCGGCAGGATGGATGCAGTCTACCGGGCAGACGTCCACACAACTGCCGTCTTTGACGCCCACACATGGCTGTGTAATCACGTAGGTCATGGGACTCGGACTCCTTCAAGCGGTGATCGGCCTCACATCGCACTCGCGGCCTCCGCGCATCGCGGCGCTCACAGCCCCGGTGGATGTCAAACGGTGATTCAGCGCCGCCAGCAGGGCAAGCAGGCGCGCTGACGCGCGGCCCATGCGCGCGGCGCAAGCGCCGCGCCTGCCGTGGCTTTGCACATTATACAATTGTCTCTCACTCGCGTATACAGGCGAGTTGCGCTTGTGATGTCCTGTGATGTAGCGAGAAGCGTCGCCAGGAGCTAAGTGGGCAGGCGCGCCGAGCGTAGTGCTCTCAGACGGCGCTTCACAGCGGGGCTCAGACGCCAGGGCGGCTCGGCGCTCAGAATGGCGTCATCCATGCGCAGCGGAGAGCGCTGACCTGTCGCTGTGTGATGTGATTGTGACGCGGGCGCGCTCATTGGAGCGCTCATCGGAGCGCTCATCGCAGCGCCAATCGGGGTGCCGCGGAGGCCAGTCGGCGCATGTCGCACGTTTCAACTGCTGAGAGGCCGCGTCAGGGCGCCGCGCCGGAGGCGCGCCCTATTTGACGCGCCGCCAGGACGAGGCATACAGTCTGATATTGGGTCATCGGGGCCAGCGCTGTCTGCCAGACGGCGACCGATAATGGTGAGTAGCGCGAGATCGCGCAAGTTCAGCAGGGTCAGGGAGAGGACGCGGTTCATGGGGGTCACGAGCGGGCGCGCGCGCCGGTCACACCTTGCGATGCTCTTCGCGGCGAGCCTGTGTCTTATGGTGACACTGGCGGGCTGCGGCGCGGGCGCGGCCGTTTCCACGCCGCCAGCCGGACACGCGGCCTCCATCGCCATCTCGAACACCTCGACAGTCAAAGTCTTCGATCCGAGCGTCGGCGCGCCGCTGCCGAATGATCGCATCGTGGCGGCGTATGGCATCGTCGGCGGCGGCGAGTACAACGGCCCCGCCTCCAACTTGCAGATGCTCGATGCCTATTTGCCGACCTTGCAAGACCTCGGCAAGCAGTATGCCGCGCTCGATCCCACGCATCCGGTGCAACTGGCGCTCGATCTGGTCGTCAACGTCATCCAGCAGTGCAGCCAGTTCCCCAAGTGGTGCGCCTCATCCACCGATGACGCCACCATCCAGTCCTACATCACGTATTGCCAGCAGCACCACCTGCTGCTCTTCTTCGATCTGCAACTTGGCGTCGAGCCGGTCTCCGAGGCGGTCGTGGACCAGCTGCAACCGTACCTCCAGAAGTATGACTTCACCGAGCTGGCGCTCGACACCGAGTTTCACTTCCCCAATAATCCACAGGGCTACGCCGAGGCGGCGGGCTATCCGTGCTGCCTGGGGTGGATGAACGCCAGCGAGGTCAACTGGGCCATCAACTATCTGGCGCAGACCTCGCTGCAGTACCACCTGCCGCGCAAAGTGCTGGTTATTCACGAGTGGAACAGCGCGGTGCTGCCTGACAAGGACAAGATCACCCTCAACCCGAATGTCTCGGTCGTCTTGCAGTCCGATGGCTTCGGCTTCGTGGATAATAAGCTCGGCGACTATCAGGCCTTCGTCCAGCAGGACCTGATCGAGTACGGCGGGTACAAGCTCTTCATCCCCTATCCTGGCGACCCAGATTACGATATACCGTTCCAGTCGCCACAGGATGTGATGCGGCTCTTCCCGCAGCCGCTCTTCGTGTCGTACCAGTGAAAGCGCTTGCCAGCCTGATGAAGCCGCTGCTCAACCACTCCGCCACACGCCCGCGCGAGCGCCCGCGCCACCGCGTCGAGGCGCTGATCGCGCTGCTGCTGACGATGGGCTGGCTCTCGGCGTGCAGCATCGGCGGCCCAGGGCAGCAGACGGTGACGCTGGTGGCGATCTTCCCGACGGCGGGCGCCAGCGGGGCGGTCGGCCAGAGCATGGCGCAGGCGGTTGATCTGGCGGTCAAGCAGAGCGCGGCGCTGGGCAATGGCTACACGCTGACGGCGACGCATGTGGATGAGTCGAGCGTGACGGTAGGACCAGACACGGCGCAGGCCATCGCCAACGCCCAGGTGATGGGCGTAGTGGGGCCGATGAGCAGCGTGGCGGCGCTGGCGACGCTGCCCGCGCTGGCGCAGGCCGGGGTGGTCACGATCAGCCCGACGGCCACGCTGCCCGGCCTGACGCAGTCCGATCAGGCCAGCGCCGAGGGGCTGACCTTCAGCCAGTCTCATCCGGCGGGCAAGTCGATCAGCTTCTTTCGGCTGGCGCCTGATGACAACGCGCTCGCCAGCGCCGCCGCCGATCTGGCGCTGGCCTCGCCGCAGGCGCACGGCCTGGGGTCGCGCGCGGTCTTCGTGGTGGATGACGGATCGGCCTCGGGCAAGGCACAGAGCGCCGCCTTCCAGGCCGAGTTGAAGGCCAAGCACGGCGCTGTGGCGGGTACGCGCTCGCTGGCGCTGGGCGACGAGCTCAGCGTGCAGACGACCGTCTCCGCCATCGTCGAAGCGCAGCCCGATAGCGTCTTCTTCGCTGGCTCCCCAGAGGCCGCCGCCGACCTGCGCCGCACGCTGACACAGACGGGCGCGCCCTCGCTGGCGACGCTGACGGTGGGCGTGGTGGCGGATGATCCTGGCTGGGGCGATGCGGTAGGCAACCCGCTCTACGCCGCCAATACGGTGGGCATCCTGCCCGCGCAGGACCTCTCGAAGCTGACAGGCGCGCAGGCATTCACCGCAGCGTATCAGAGCGCCTACCCCGGCGCTGCGGTCACGCCTGAGGCGGCACTGGCCTATGACGCGGCGATGGTCGAGATCCACGCCATCAAGGGGCTGGTAGCGGCGGGCAAGACGCCAACACGCGCTACGGTGCTGGCGGCGGTGGCCGCGACGAAGGAGACGGGCGTGACGGGCGCCATCGCCTTCAACAAGCTGGGCGACCCAGCCACGCCGCCGCCCCTTGCGGTCTACACCTGCGATGCGAAGGGCGCCTGGACCTATCGAACCACCATCGGCGGCTAGCGTCTTCGCGCGCTCACGGCGTGGTGGATGCGCTGGGCGAGGGCGAGGCAGTCGGCGAGGCGGACGCGGTCGGCGTGGGCGTCGGTGAGAGCTGGCTGTAGGCCCAGTCCAGCAGCGCGGAGGCGTCGGTGAAGCGGCCATCGTAGGTCGCGTCGCCCAGAATCGCGCCGATCAGCACGCCGCTGGGTCGCCGCGCCATGAAGACGAGGCAGTATTGCGCCGGGCCGGTGAAGCCGGTCTTGACGCCGATCGCGCCGCTATAGGTGAATGGCTCGTTCGGCAGCAGCTCGTTGGTGTTGACCAGAACGAACTGGTGATGCGTGGCGGTCGCGGGCAGCGTCAAGCTCGGCGTATCTACGATCTGCGCGAAGGTGGGGCTGTGCATGGCGTACTGGGTGAGGCGCACGAGGTCGCTGACTGACGTGTAGTGGCCGGGCGCGTCCAGCCCATGCGGGTTGGCATAGTGCGTGTGCGAGAGGCCCAGCAGCCCGGCTTCCAGATTCATCAGCGCGACGAAGCTGGCCTGCGAGCCGCCCACCCCGTCGGCGATGGCGATGGCCGCGTCGTCGCCTGAAGGCAACATCAGGCAATACAGCAGGTCATGCAGGCTGAGCCGCTCGCCCAGCCGCAGCCCCGCCACACTTGTGCCGCCATCCTCAATATTAACGACGTCTTGCCCGACGGTAATCATCTGGTCGAGCTTGCCATAGGTTAGCGCCACCACGGCGGTCATAATCTTGGTCGTGCTGGCCATCGGCAGCGAAAGGTCGGGCGAGCGGGAATAGAGCATCTTGCCGGTCGTCGCATCGTACAGCTCGACCGCTGTCGCCGCGACATATGGCGGCGCAGGCGGCGGCCCGTTGGAGCCAACACTCGGCAGAACGGGTGTGACGCTTGGCGTGACGGAGGCCGTGACCGAGGCCGTGACGCTGGGAGTGATGGAAGCGGTCGGCGTGGTCGTGTCCAGCGGCAGGGTCAGCGCGTCGAGTGCGGCCGATCGCTGGCCTGCGCTGGCGCTCTGTGGCGCGCAGGCAATCAGCGCTAGCGAGGTCACGAGCAGCAGCGCCGCCACGGCCCGCGCCAGCCAGGAGGGTGATCCGCTGCCCACTGATACGCTATCCCTTCACTCTTCTCCGCATGCCACACTGCCATCATAACATAGCGCCTGGCCGCTGGCCACGGCCCCCACCTCCGGCCCCTCCCCCGCTGCGCGGGAGAGGGGAGTTTCGGATTGCCCGTTCTCGCCCCTCGCAGTTGACGAAGCCATTGTAGCTCCCCTCTCCCGCCATTCGGCGGGGGAGGGGCTGGGGGAGGGGGCTCCCGCTACACCCGCGCGCCAACCAGGCAGAGCATCGGCGTGGTCATCGTCAACTCGCCGCCGTTCACCTGTCGGCGCGCTTCCAGCCGCCGCTCGACCTCATTGAAGACCAGCCGCCGGATCGTCTGGTCAGGGATGATCGAGCGCCAGCTCAGCATATAGGTGGTCTGGATCAGCGGCGACCGCAGGAAGGCCATCGTGGAGGGGAAGCGCAGCGTAAGCGTGTCCGTCACCTCGCGCACGACCTGGAATCCAGCTCGCTCCATCTGTCGGCGCGTCTCGGCGATCGTGGGGCGCAGCGCGATCTGCTGGGCCAGCGCGCGCTGATAGTCGCCCAGCTTGAGGTCGCGCAGCGTCAGGTAGTAGATGTCGAGAAACTCGCGCATGGCCGATTGCAGCGGCGTCGTCAGCAGCAGGTGTCCGCGCTGGCGCAGCAGCCGCCACATGGCGCCCAGCGCGCCGCCGCGGTCGGTGAAGCTAGTCAGCCCCAGGTTGCAGGTGATCGTGTCGAACGAGCCATCGGGCAGGCCACTGTCGAGGATGTCAGCCGTCAGGAAGGTGACATTGCGCAGCCAGGCGTCGCGCGCTTTGCGGATCGCCAGCGCGATGGCCTCTTCCCAGATGTCTATACCCGCCAGATCGCAGTCCTGCCCGATATAGCGCGCCAGCTCCAGCGTGGGATAGCCAGCGCCGCAGGCGACATCCAGCCCCTGCCAGCCGCTCTCGCGTGGCAGCGTGAGGAAGGCGCTCAGCATCAGCCGCCCGAATGGCTCGGACCACTGCGGCGCGATCAGCGCGTCATATAGCTCGGCAAATCCTGGCTCGCGCACGTCATAGGTGACGGTGAGGTAGTCTGCGGTCTCGGCGCGCGCGCTCAGCGCCAGGGCGGGCGGACTGAGCAGATCGGCGCCGATGCCGCCCGCGCCGCCGAGGCCGCGCTGGCGCGTGATGGCGGGGTCGGGCAGCGCGATGCCGCCGTGCGCGCCCGGACCCATCCACGGCAGCGCGCCCATGCGGCCGGTGTAGCCCAGCCGCGCGCGCGTGGGATCCCAATCGTCCCAGTCGTCGCCGTTCTGCGCGCCGCCCAGCGGCCCGAACGGCGCCTGATGGTTATCGAATGGCCCCACGGTCTCCTCCGCGTTTGACTGCTAGGTCGCTGAGCTGAATCCCGGCCCCCAGCGCCAGACGAATGGCGATCCGGCGCTGCCCGTCTTCTTGGTTGGCGATGGCGTCGGCTTGCCCGACTTTGGCGTCGCCGTACCCGGCGTGCCTGTTCCCGGCGTCGTCGTGCCGGGGGTATTCGCCACAATCGCGAACTTGATAGTCTGGGCGAGATACTTGTCGTTGGTGGCGTCGCCCGTGTCTGAGCTGGGCTTGTTCCAGTAGACCTTGACCATGCCGACGCCAGTTTGATAATACGGCAGACCACAATAGCCGTGGAAGTTGTTGGTCTTCGACGCTTGCACCGCCACGCTCGTTCCCGACTTCAGGTTGTAGTCAATGCCATCGAGGAACCAGCGGCAGGTGAGGGTGTTGGCGCCACTTTGCGAGGCGCCGACGATGTTGACCACGACGTAGACAGTCGAGTTGACCTTGAAAAAGGACGTCGGGTTCTGAGCGTTGTAATCCTTGTCTATGCCCTCGGCGGTGATGGCTGAGGTGATGATCTTGGCGGATGGCCCTGGCGTCGAGACCGGCGTCAGTGGCACCTGGCTCAGATCAACGGTCGGCGAGGACAGTTTGATGCCCAGCGGCCCGCTCAATATCTTGGCGAGCCGCTGCTGGCCGAGGAAGCCCAGCCCGCCGCAGACGCCGACGGTGACCAACAAAATGCTCAGCACGCCGCTGAGAACCCGCCCAGAACTGAGCTTCTTCTTGCGCTTTGGCTGGGTCGCCGGGATGTAGGCCGGGCGGCGCATGCCGATGGCGCGCTCTTCCTCGTCGGTCTGCGGGAAGCCCGGCAGGCCAGTCATCAGCCCGCCCTCCGCGGAGGGCGGCATGGCCTCGTTGTATTGCGCCAGCGCTCGCGACGGGTCTACGCCGCCATACTCGCCAGAGGTGAAGCGACCGCCAGAGCGACCGGGCGCCGCGCCGCCGTAGTCGGCGTACTCGTCATCCCAGCCATCACCGGCCTGGCGGTCGTAGCCGCGGCTCATCAGGCCGCCGCCACTGCCTCCGCCGCCCCAGTTAGTTCCTGAGGAGCGCCGCGAGCCGCTGGAGGAGGAAGCGGAGCCGGGCTGCGACCGCCCGCGCGCGCCAGAGCCACTGGAGCCGCCAGCGCCGCCACGCGAGCCGAGCCGTGGCGGAGGAGCGCCACATGCGGGACATGGCCCCGTGCGGGGACGCGGCGCGCCACACTGGTCGCATTCCATCGGCTCACACCTCTCCTGGTCGCATCGTACTTGTGTCGTGGCGCGTCCGCAGCCACCAGAGCAGCATACACAGCGCCTCAGAGGGGGTCAAGAAAGCGCCCACGGCATAGGAGCATTGGGCCGCAATCTCAGCCGGCGGTTGAAACCGCGCCTGGGAGGCCTGCGGCCACGAAGTCCGCCTACGCGGACCGGGACGCTCTGAGAATCCGCGCATGCCCAGAACACCCGGCAGTATGTTATTCTCGGTGAGGAGACGGCGACGCAGGCTGACGCGGGCCGAAGCAGGAGGGAGTCTGGCGATGGGCGACACGCAGAACTGGCTCGACCAGCAGGCGATTGAGCGGCTCGCCCAGCACATCCCCTTCGAGGCCGACCCCGCTACCAAGGCCGAGTTGATCGAGATGCTGCGTGGCATCGTGTTGCGCGCGGGCAAGGGCATTGATCGTTCGCTGTTTGGCTTCGAGGCCAGCCAGGAATTGAAGCGGCTGGGGCTGTGGGACAAGCTTGGCGGTCGCTAGCGCCCACGGGTCGCTGGCTCAGGTGCCTTCGACTTGCGCCACCGCCTCGCGCGGGGTGAGGTCTTTGTAGAGCAGCGCCAGATAGCCGGGATAGTAGCGGTCGGCGGTGGCGATGCCGATCTGCATCAGCGAGCGCAGCAGCGTCAGCGAGAACTGCGCCGCGCCGAGATCCGCGCTCATCTTGAAGCGCATCTCGCCATCCTCCATGTCCAGCTCCAGATTGCCCAGCGCCAGGCCATAGTTGACGCGCGCGACGAACTCAGCCGCCTCGGCGCGGCGGTCAGCGGGCGCGCGTAGCGGGTAGATGGCGTAGAAAATCACCTGCTGCTGCTCCTCGCGCACCCGCGCGTAGCACAGGAACGAAGCGTTCTCGCAATTGAAGGTCATCAGCGCGGCGGTCTCCCGCGGCATTGGAGTGAACTTCCAGTCCTCCTCTTGCAGGAACATCACCAGCGTATCGTAGAGACGCCCCATCCTGGTTATCCTCCCGCCGAGACGCAGCCGCATACACTGAACCGCGCGCCCACGTATTTTACATCGCATGAGGCTGTCATCGCTGGCGCGTGGGCAAGCGGATGTCGCATGTCGCGCCGAATCTGCGGCGAAAATGGCTTGACGCCGGGCCGTCTGGCGCCTAGCATGATGCTCAGCCGGTGGTCGTTGTGGATGGTCAGAGGAGGCGTGGCAATGAGCGTCTTCGATCTCCTGTTTCTGGCGTCGCTGGCGGGCGGGGCGGCGGCGCTGACGAGCGCTGTGATGGTGGCGGCGAGCGGACGCTGGGCGGCGGCGCGCGCGATCTTACTGGCGCTGGTTGGCTATGCGTTGCTCTACACGCTGGCCATCGTTGCTGTCGCCGAGTTCACACCCCAGCGAACAATCCCGATGGGCCAGCCGCAGTGCTTTGACGACTGGTGCACCGCGGTGGCCAGCGCCTCGCAAACGGGCGCGCTGACGGCGGGCGGGCAGACGGTCGCCGCGCAGGGACGGTTCCTCGTCGTCACGCTGCGTGTCACCAGCACGGCGAAGCGAGTCAGCCAGCGCGAGCAGATCTCCGATGTCTACCTGCTCGACCACGCGGGCCGCCGCTACGAGATCTCGGTCCCTGGCCAGAACGCGCTGATTGACGCTGGGCAAAGCGGCCAGCTCCTCGACACGCTGATAGACCCCGGCGCCTCCTTCACGCATACGGTCGTCTTCGATACACCCGCCGACGACACAGGATTCGCCATCGTTATCGCGCACGACACTTTTCCCGACATCGCCATCATCGGCGACGACCAGAGCCTCTTTCACCGCCCCACGCTGATGCGGGTGGACGCGACCTCGGCGCGACGATCCCAGCCAACTTAGCCGAGTGACCAGCCACTCGCGTCGCCACTGAGCGCCAGCGCGCCAGTGTCGCTGACCCGGTAGACCTGCGCGCCAATCGCCGCCGTCACATCGGCGTCGCTCTGCCACATATCCGCGGTCAGCTTGAACGTCTTGCTGTGGCTGACGGGCGCGGGTGAATCGGTGACGACGATGGCGCGCGGGTGGGCCATGCGCAGCACATCGCCCAGCGGTCCCGTCAGATCGAGCGGTGCGCCGCGCGGGACGGCGACGACCACCAGATCGGCGGCCAGCGGCTCGCCTGAGCCAGCCAGCGCGGTCAGCGCATAACCGTCAGCGGCGCCGAGCAGCAGCGCGCTCAGCCCGGGCGTCTCCAGCCGCAGGATGGCGTCGTCGCTGGCGGCGGTGTCGCCCTCGTTCGGCGGAAAGAGCGACTGCGGCGGCGAGAGCGCGGTCAGCGTGGTCGTGGCATCCAGCCGCAGGGTGTCGTCGGCGCGGAACTGCTGGCGAGTCGCGCCTGCCTGCCGCATCGCGTCCAGATAGGCCAGATACTCCGCGCCGGGGTGTGGCGTTCCGGCGTCCAGCGCGTGTGCGATGGCGTAGTGGGCTGCGAGGTCCTCCAGGCCGCGCGCGTCGCCTGCCCGCGCATCGGTCAGCATAACCGCGTCCAGGCTGCGCCGCCAGAAGGGCAGACGGCTCGCCAGCGCGGACTCCAGCGCGGGGCCGGATGGGCCGCCATCAATCAACGCGACGGCGCCGCTGGGTAGCCGCAGCAGGAGCGCCGCGCCGCCGGGGCCGACATCCAGGATGTCGAACTGGGCGCGCGACGATGCGGCCAGCGCGGGCGCGCTGGCGCCGAGCGAGCCGAGCAGCGCCAGCCCCAGCGTCACCCCCAGCGCGCGCCCAACCAGCGGATGCCGCGCGCCGCGCCGCGCCAGATCGTTCGTCGCCGTGCGCGCAGCCGCCGCCAGCCGGGACGCCAGCGCGACCAGCGCCGCCACCAGCGCCGCGTAGTAGAGCGCCGCCAGCGCCGCCGGAGCGGATGGCGTTTGCAGGGCGGCCAGCGGCAGCGCCGCGCAGCCCGCGATGGCGGCGTTGACCCACCAGAGCAGCGGCCAGACCACCCAGGCGAGCGCTAGCGCCAGCAGCGACCACCCCAGCGCCGCGACCAGCGCCAGCAGTCCGCCCAGCGCCAGCAG
>JAICVT010000611.1 GCA_025935235.1 Ktedonobacterales bacterium
ATCGCTGGCGTCACAGGTATCCTGGAGGCAAACGATTTCTGGCGAGTTGGGTCTGCGCGCGATCAGGCGTGTCGCGAAGGAGGCGCATCAGCAATGTCTGCGCTTACATCCACCTCCGACGGTCTACCGTTGACCGCCGAGCTGTCATTCCCAGAGATGACGTGTGGGCATTACGGCCTGACAGCGACGCACGCAGATGCGCTCTATCAAGAGCCTGCGGTGTGGGACAGCGCCACAGGCCGCGAGATAGCATCCGTGCTCTGGTATGGAGGATTGCGGCCCGTCGCCTGGCGCAGCGGTGGATTCAGCGAGCCTGTGCGCCCTGCACGGCAGCGCGATCTGTTGGCCGACGCGCAGCCTCTCGACCTGACGCGCTGATCGCGACGCACTGATCGCGACGCACTGATCGCGACGGAGGCGGTGACAGGCGACATATCGGCGGTATACTGGAGTTGTCACAGCATGCGCATGGTTCCAAACATCCGCCGACGCGCATGCGACTTGCGATGGACGGTTCGGAGCAATCGGCTCCCACTCGGCGAGGAGGACCGCATGGCAACCATTCAGCCTACCCAGCGCCCACACAGCATGCCAGCCAAGATCTATCGCACGCCACTGCGCCTGATGGTCGCCGTGCCGATGCCTGGATTGGAGCCAGAAGACATCAGCGTGGAGATCACGCCCGCGCCCGCGCTCGTCATCCGGGGACGGCAGCGCGGCGAGCTGAAAGGCATCAAAGTCGAGTTGCTCAACGAGTGGAGCGCGGGCGACTATGAGCGGCTGGTCGCGCTGCCAGCCCCCGTCAACGGCCAACTAGCCAACGTGACCTATGGGAACGGCGTGCTGGTCGTGGCGCTACCCATCGCCGACCAGACACAGCCAGCGCGCCTCACGCTTGCCGCGCTCAGCGCGACGCGCGGCCTGCACGCGGGCAACATGGGGCGGCCCGTCCGGCCCTACGCGCGCGCATAGTGGCGCCGCCAGCGAGCGCTCCACTGGCGGCGCGGCAGCATGATGATGCGACGAGTATGATGCGGCAGACGCGCCAGGCATCGGCGGCCCTTCGCACCGGCTGACGTGTGCATCGCGGCCATATCCTCCCCGTCTTCCTGCGTGGCGCCTGTAGGTACTGCGTCATCCACGCGGTCGCGCTCTCGGCCATCCTGCGTGCAGCGATATCGGTAAACGCGAAACCTCACTCGGCGGTTGGCTGCCCGCTGTGCGGGGCGTAGTCCCATGCCGAGGTGAAGCCGCGATATCGCCGTCTAATCTCCAACTGTATGCCGCGACGGCGAATTACCCCTCGCTTTATGGCCACGCATTGGGCTTACGCTGCCTTGCACTGCCTTGCGCTCTGTTTGACTTCGTCGGGGGCTCCGCACAGCAAGATGATGATATGAGATCTGCGAGATCAGGCGTGGTGAAGTACGTCGAGGACCCACATACCGGTATCACGCCTGCGGTCATCGGAAATCCGGACTCACTATCATAGTTCCAACAACGATGATGGCGTACTCCATCTCCAGGTCGTTATCCTGTATCTC
>JAICVT010000421.1 GCA_025935235.1 Ktedonobacterales bacterium
CTTCCCTCCGCTCCGGACGCTCGACTCCCATCCGCACAACCTGCCGGTCGAGCCTACCCCGCTCCTGGGTCGTGAAGACCAGTTGGCTGCCCTGGCCGCGCTCGTGCGCCGCGACGGCGTGCGGCTGGTCACCCTGACCGGCCCCGGTGGCATTGGCAAGACCCGCCTGGCGGTGCAGGTGGCCGCCGAAGTGATGGAGGATTTCCCTGACGGCGTCTGGCTCGTGCGGCTCTCGCGGCTGACCGACCCTGGGCTGGTCATCCCGACCATTGCCCAGACCCTCGGCCTGCGCGAACAGGGCAGCCAGTCGCTCGCTGCTCTGCTGCGCGCGCACGTGGCAGACAAGCGGCTGCTGCTGCTGCTGGACAACTTCGAGCAGGTGGTCGGCGCGGCGGGCGAGGTGGCGGCGCTGCTGGCGGATGGTTCTGGCCTCAAGCTGCTGGTGACCAGTCGCCTGCCGCTGCGCGTGCGTGGGGAACGGGTGCAGGCGGCGCCGCCGTTGCCACTGCCAGCCGCCAAGCGCCTGCCTCCCCTGGAGCAATTGACGCAGTACGCCGCTGTGGCGCTGTTTATCGAGCGGGCGCAGGCCGCGCAGGATACCTTCACGGTGACGGCGGCGAATGCCCCTGTCATCGCGCAGATATGCGCGCAGTTAGATGGGTTGCCGCTGGCCATCGAGCTGGCGGCGGCTCGCGTGCGCGTGCTGCCGCCAGAGGCGCTGCTCGCGCGGCTCACGGCGCAACTCAAGCTGCTGACGGGCGGGGCGCGCGACCTGGAGGCGCGCCAGCAGACGATGCGCGCCGCTGTCGCCTGGAGCGAGGATCTGCTCGCGCCCGCCGAACGCGTGCTCTTCCGGCGGCTGGCGGTCTTCGAGGGCGGCTGTACGCTGGAGGCGGCTGAGGCGGTCTGCGCCGCGCCAGAGGGCGCCGACCCCCTGAATCTGGATCTGCTGGATGGGCTGAGCGCGCTGGTGGATCAGAGCCTCATCCAGCAGCGCGAGGAGGGCGGCGAACCGCGCTTCGGCATGCTGCACGTCATCCACGAATATGCGCTCGAACGGCTGGAGGCGAGCGGCGAGGTGGGGACGTCCGGTGGCCCCCCATCGGAGGCCGACGCGGAGGCGCCGGCGGTGCGACGGGCGCATGCGGACTACTACGTTGCGCTGGCCGAACGGGCAGAGCCAGAACTGACCGGGCCGGAGGTGGGGATCTGGGCGAACCGGCTGGAGCGCGAACACGACAATGTGCGCGCGGCGCTGGGCTGGGCGTGCGCTCAGGGCGCCGCAGCGACGGGCGCGGCGGCCAGCGGGGCGGCGGAGGTCGGGCTGCGCGTGGCCGGGGCGCTCTACCGGTTCTGGATGATGCGCGGGTACCTGCGCGAAGGGCGAGCGTGGGTGGAACAGGTGTTGGCGCTGGCGCCCATGCCCACATCTGCGCCACGCTCTGGCGCGGTGGCGGAATCGGCGCTGGCCCTGCGGGCGCGGGCCTGCTATACGGGCGGCTATCTGGCGTCCTGGCAGCAGGATGACGCGGCGGCGACGGCGTGGTTGGAGCAGGCGGTGGCGCTGGGGCGCGCGGGCGGCGACCGGCGGACGGTGGCGCGTGCGGTCAACTCCCTGGGCGCCATCGCCTTGAACAAGAGTGACCTGGAGCGGGCGGCCACGCGCTTTGCGGAGAGCCTGGCGCTCATGCGCGAACTGGACGACCAGCGTGGCATCGCCATCGCACTGAATAATCTGGGAGAGACCGCACGGTTACAGGGCGACCTGGAGCGGGCCGCGCGCGCATACCAGGATGCGCTGGCGCTCAGCCGCGCGATTGGCGACCGCAATGGGATCGCTTTCGGCATACTCAACCTGGGACTGGTCGCGTGGCAGCGGGGGGAACTGGCCCAGGCAAAGACGTTGGGACGCGAGGCGCTGGCGCTCGGCTGGGAGATAGGTGACCAGCAGATTTGTACGGACTCGTTGGAGTTGCTGGCGTACACGGCGGCGGCAGGGGCAACAGGGCAGCGGGCGGCGCGCCTGTTGGGGGCAGCGGCGGCGCTGCGTGAAACGCTCGGCATCCCGCAACCACCACTGGATCAGGCGAACGCCGAGCAGACCGTGGCGTCGGCGCGAGCGGCGTTGGGCGAGGCGGCGTGGGCGGCGGCGTTCGCGGCAGGCCAGTCGCTCACCCTGGAGGAGGCCATCGCCGAGGCGCTGGGCGCGAGCGACGGCGCGGAGTGAGATCAGGCAGCCACTCTTGCTCGCCTGCATAGACGCCCGTTTGCCCTCCTTGAAACGCGAAGAAAGGAACCCTTCGGCATGAGCATGCCTGCTGATACAAGCTCAGCGACTCATCTGCGCATCACCCACATTGGCGGGCCGACGACGCTGATCGAGATTGGCGCGCTGCGCATCGTGACCGACCCCACCTTCGAGCCAGCGGGATACAGCTACGACGCTGGCGGCCAGGAGATCCGCAAGACGGCTGATCCGGCGGTCGCGGCGGATGCGCTGGGGCCGGTGGATGTCGTCCTGCTCAGCCACGACCTGCACCGCGACAACCTCGATCCGGCGGGCAGAGCCGTGCTGGCGCGAGCGGGGCTGACGCTCGCCACGCCCGATGGCGCCGAGCGGCTGGGCGAGAACGCGCGCGGCCTCGCCACCTGGGAGTCGCTCGACCTGACCGGCGCGGATGGCCTGACCGTGCGCATTACGGCGACTCCGGCGCGGCACGGCCCGGAACAGGTGGCGCCATCTCTCGCCGGGCACGTGACGGGCTGGCTGCTGGAGTGGGAGGGCCAGCGCCACGGCGCGCTCTACATCTCCGGCGATACTGTACTCTTCGATGGCGTCGAGGAGGTGGCGCGGCGCACGCGCGTTGGGCTGGCGCTGCTGCACTGTGGCGCGGCCCGCGCGGATCGCTTCGGCCCCTACGACATCACCTTCACGGGAGTCGAGGCGGCCCAGGCAGCCAAGCTGCTCGGCGACGCGACGATCATCCCCGTCCACTACGAGGGCTGGTCGCACTTCAGCGAGGGGCGCGCCGAGATCGAGCAGGCCTTCGCGGCGGCGGGTATCTCGCCGCGCCTGCGCTGGCTGCCGCTGGGCCAGGCCGTCACGCTGGAGGTGTAGGGCGAACGCGGTACAGTCCGCCTATACGCGCGTGGCGCGATGCAGTATAGTGGACGGCACATCGGCGCCATCGCCGCGCCAGCGAGCCTGCTTTCGAGCCTTCTTTTGCGCAGGAGGGATCATGGACAACTCGACCGCCGTCATCGGCCTGAATCTGATTCGCCAGCAGATTCACGAATATGTCGCGATGAACTTCCTCTTTGATGGGTCGTCCAAACCGCTCGACGACGACATGCCACTGGCGGAGAACAACGTACTCGACCAGACCGGCGTGCTGGAGTTGGTGCTCTTCCTGGAGGAGACCTATGGCATCCAGGTAGATGACGCCGACCTGACGCCGGAGAACTTCGACTCGGTCAACGCCATCGCCAACTACGTCTATCTGCGCCTCGCCAACGCATAAGCCCCGCCTGGCGGCGCGCGAGCGTGGCCACTGGCGCCAGCCGCGCGGAAGACGCTAGCGCGACGCTCACGAATCTGCTATGCTAGCCCCCATC
>JAICVT010000374.1 GCA_025935235.1 Ktedonobacterales bacterium
TCCAGTGGCGTGCGGTAGCGTGCGCACTCCGGCGATGGGCGCAGCGAGAAGAGCTGATCGGGGGTGATCTCGCCCTGGAAGATGTTGCCGTTGGGCAGGCCGTAGCGCGCCTCGATGTCCACCGGACTGAGCATCTGGCGATCAATGATGGCGTCGGCGAAGTTGGGCGCGAACTCGGTCATCGTGGCGACGATGCGGTCGGCCATCTCGTTGCGCTCGGCGTCGGTCCACTCGCGGCCATGCAGGTGATAGGGCGCGTACTGGCAGAACATCGAGATCGTGTGCAGCCCCTCCGGCGCCACGCTCGGATCGGTGGAGGACTGCATGTAGGCCTCGATCCACGGCTTGCGCGAAAGCTCGCCGTGCATGGCGTCCTCGTAGGCCGTCTGCACCCAGTCGGGCGTCGGGCTGATCTCGCACGAGCCGAAGTGTTGCAGGCTGGGCGTCGTGCCGGGCAGGCAGGCGAAGCTGGGCAGCTCGCGCAGCGCCACATTCAGCTTGAAGGTCGCGCTTTCGGTCTTGAACTGGCCGATGCGCTGGCGGAATCCGGCGTCGAGGTCGTTGGCGTCGCAGAAGCGCAGGAAAGTCGTCTTGGGGTCCACGTTCGAGAGGACGGCGTCGGCGCGCAACTCCTCGCCATCCTCCAGCCGCACGCCCTCTACACGCCCGTTGTGGGTCAGCAACCGCTGCACGCGCGTATCGAGGCGAATCTGCGCGCCGTGCGCCTCGGCGCTGGCCGCCATCGCGAAGCTGATCTTGCCCATGCCGCCGCGCACATAGCCCCACATGCCCTTCTCGCCGTTGACCTCGCCAAACATGTGGTGCCACATCACATAGACCGAGCCGGGCGTCTTGGGGCCGATAAACGTCCCGATGACCCCCTGCCCCATGAAGGCGGCGCGCAGATAGTCGGACTCGAAATAGTCGAACAGCATGTCGTAGAGCGAGCCGAACATCAGTCGCCGGTAGATCTCCTCATCCTCGCCTTTGAAGCGGCCCGCCAGGTCGGCCACCGATGGCGGCTCCTCCAGCAGGATCGGGTTGAGAATCTCGGAGGCGCGGTCGAAGAACTCCAGGAACTTCGGATAGGCCTCGGCGTCGTGCGGCGAGAGCCTGCGGATGCCCTCCATCGTCAGCTCGGTGCTGGCGCGGAAGAAGAGATGCTCGCCATCCAGATAGGGGACGAACATCTGCGGGTCTTTGACATAGGCGTCGAAGCCGTATTTGTGCAGCTCCAGATCGCGGATGATCTCCGGGCGCAGCAGGCTGACGACATAGGCGCAAGGCGACATAGTGAAGCCGGGGAACGGCTCTTCCAGCGTGCAGGCGCCGCCGACGCGGTCGCGCTGCTCCAGCACCAGCACGCGCTTGCCCGCCCGCGCCAGATAGCCCGCCGCCACCAGCCCATTGTGGCCCGCGCCGATGATGATCGCGTCCCAGTGGGTTCCCTGATCGCTCTGTGTCGCCATGCCTCCGTCGCTCCCTTTCCGCCTGTGGATTCGCTGGTTTCGCAGGCCATGCCGCATGTCGCCGGACGTCGCGCGTCTCGCGCCGCGCCATCGCGCGCTCTGGCATTCTACCAGATGCGCCAACGGCAGGCGAGATGCGGCGAGTCGGGTTGTGGCTGGATAGCGAGTTGGCGCCGATACATTCTGACGCTGGCTGCGCCTTTGTTCGTAGCCCATCCTGGCGAGCATTTTGACTTGGCGCGCGCTTCTGCCGCAACACTATAGTATTCCGCAGGATGCCGGGATGTTCATCACGACGGGCGCAGGATCCCCCAGTCGAGCGAACGCGCCTGCGTTGGCGCGGGCGTCAGCGCAGGCGAGCATAGTGGAACGCGAGGGGATATGCACGGGCTTGTCTTTGTCACCTGGGAAAAGTACCTGACCGAGCGCTTCGGCTCCGATCTGCTCAACGAATACCGCCATGCCATCGGCGAGGGCATCGGCGAGACGCCACTGACCAGCCGCGTCTACAGCGATGAGCTGCTGCTGGCGGGGGTGGGCGCCGCCAGCCGCCTGACGCGCCAGACGCCCGATACGCTGCTCCACGAGTACGGACGCTACTTCATGCTCAACGGGCTGATCAGTCGCCTCTGCGCCTACCTGCTCAACGACATCCACAGCGCGCGCGATCTGCTGCTGGCGATGAGCAAGGCGCACGAGCAGATGGCGTATGCGGATGAGCAGGTGACGCCGCCGCTCTTTGGCTACGCGGCCATGCCCAACGAGCCGAATGGCCTGTACCTGACCTACGACAGTCCGCGCAAGCTCTGCCCGCTGCTGATCGGCGCCATCGAAGGCTCGGCGGAGCGCTATGGCGAGCAGGCGCAGGTCTTCGAGCAGACCTGCATGCGCGAGGGCGCGCCCACCTGCACGTTCGCCATCCGCTTCATGCGGCCATCCAGCCCCTCGCGTCAGACCGGCGCGCTGGGTGGTGGCCTGAGCCAGCCATCACAGGTCGCCTGGCAGAGCGAGCGCTGGGAAGCGCAGCGCCGCCTGGCCGACGCTGTCTACGCCATCCTGCCCGACGCGGATGGCGTCACGCTGAGCGAGGCGCAGCGGCGCTTGCGGGCGACCTTCCACGATCTCGATGAGGCGGCGCGCCCCTTCATCGTGCTAGAGGCGATCAACCAGTTGCGCCACGCGGGCTGGGTGGCCTCCAGCGCCAACGAGGCGGGCGACGCGCTCGGCTCGCGCCGCTATTGGCGGGCGCCGCGCGCCGATGGCGAAAAGTCCGCGTTCTGACGCCAGACCGTTCCGCGCCGCTCGTACTCGATCTGCTCCTCGATAGCGACGGCCAGCGCAGCGCTACAGAAGCGCTCAACCAGCCACAACGCCAGATCGAGGCCAGAGGTGACGCCGCCGGAGGAGATCAGGTCGCCGTCATCCACGACCCGTGCGGCGACGATTTCGGCGCCCGCCGCGCGCAGGTCGGCGGTGGCGCTGTGGTGGGTGGTCGCGTGGCGACCGCGTGTCAGCCCCGCCGCGCTCGCCAGCATCGCCCCCGTGCAGACTGTGGCGATGATCGCGCCACGCGCATGCGCCTCGATCAGCGCGGCGGGGATGGCGCCACGCTCGGCCTCGGCGCGAGCGCCTCGCGCCGCCCGCGCAGCCCAGCCGCCGCCGGGAACCAGCAGCAGCTCAGGCTGGCCCAGCCGCGTCGGCGTCCGCAGCGTCACGCCATAGGCGGAGGTCACGCTCTGCGCGCCGTCCACTGTCACCAGTTCGACGCTGAAGTCATCGCGCGCCGCCGCCGCCCGCCGCAAGACCTCGTGCGGCGCGAAGGCGTCGAGGTCGTCGAACCCATCATAGAGGACGATCTCCGCGCGCATCGCTCTATCTCTCCCTCTCCTGGGAGGAGTGTATGTTGGCATTCGCTCCCCGCGCGAGAACAACAGCCGCGAGAGTCATCATACACACATTTGCCGCGTGAAAGCCGGTGTGACCTGCGTTTCGTCATCAACCTGTTGACGTGCTGGTTGCCCGATTCTTCGCGGCTGCGGCATTTCTGCCCATCTTTTCTGGGTCGGGGCTATTCACCTGCTGCTATCTTTCCTTAGCCGACGCCGCCTCTGGCGGGTGGAGGAGTAGCGATATGACTACCCCTGCTCTTTGCGAGTCAAAGCGACCAGTGCAATGGGTAGTGTGGAAATGCGCCCGCTTGTATAGCGGCGAGGCCAGATCTGGAGCGCCCCACATCATCTGACATGGCCTCATCTTTCTGCAGAGCGCCATGATAGCACAGCCTTTGTGTAACATCGCCGCGCGCTCCGGGAGCATGCGCGCTCCGTGCTGCAAGGAGTGAAATACCAAGGGCGACGCCAGATGCGGAAACGGAAGGGAGCGGACAGGTTGCGGCGCGCTGAGGGCGCGGTTCTGGCTCCTCTCTCCCGCCGAGGCGGGAGAGAGGCTGCGGGCGAGGGTGCGCCGCGCCAGCCAGCGCTCGCCACATGGTATGCTGATGGGAAGCTCCATGTGACGAGTGGGGCGGGATGGAGGGCGCGCA
>JAICVT010000163.1 GCA_025935235.1 Ktedonobacterales bacterium
ACTTCCTCGGCGCGCTGGAGCATCTGAGCGCCGTGCGCGCGGCGGTGGATGTTCCTGTGCTGCGCAAAGATTTCCTGCTCGATCCCTATCAGGTCTATGAGGCGCGGGCGGCGGGCGCGGACGCGGCGCTGCTGATCCTGGCGCTGCTGGATGACGCGCTGGCAGCCGACTTGCTCGGCCTGATCCGCTCGCTGGGCATGGAGGCGCTGGTGGAGGCGCACAACGCCGCCGAGGTGGAGCGCGCCGTGCGGCTGGGGGCGAGCGTCATCGGCGTCAACGCGCGCGACCTGCGCACGTTCAGCGTGGATACAGCGGCTTCGCTGCGGCTGCGCGCGCTGGTTCCCAGAGATCGCATCTTCATCGCCGAGAGCGGCGTGACGAGCTGGCGCGACGTGGCGCAGGCGCGGGCCTGGGGGGCCGACGCGGCGCTGGTGGGCGAGGCGCTGATGCGCGCGGCTGACCCCATCGCGATGACGCGCGCGCTGGCCACTGCGCCCGGCGGCGCGACCAGTGCGCTCTTTGGCGGCGCGGGCCAGCCCTTCGTCAAGATCTGTGGGCTGGCGCGGGTCGAAGAGGCGCAAGCCGCCGCGCGCTTCGGCGCCGACGCCATCGGCCTGAACTTTGCGCCGATGGCCCCCGACCATCGGCGAGTGAGTGTGGAGCAGGCCGCGCAGATCGCCGCCAGCGCCGGGGACGCGCTGCCGGTCGGCGTCTTCGTCAACCCTGGCGCGCGACAGGCGGCTGAGATCGCGTCGCGGGTCGGGCTGGGCGCGATCCAGCTCAGCGGCGGTGAGTCGCCACAGCGCTGCGCCCAGGTGGCCGCAGCGTCTGGCCTGCCGGTCATCAAGGCTGTGCGGCTGCGGCGCGAGGCTGACCTTGCCTCGCTGGATGACTACATCAAGGCGGGCGCGACGCTGCTGCTCGATACGCCGACGCCGGGGCTATACGGCGGCGCGGGCGAGACGGGCGACTGGTCGCTGGCGCGGCAGGTGGCCGAGCGGTGGCCGGTCATCCTGGCGGGCGGGCTGACCCCCGCCAACGTGACTGCAGCCATCGCCGAGGTCGCGCCGCGCGGCGTGGATGTCAGCAGCGGCGTCGAGACCGGCCGCGCCAAAGACATCGGCAAAATCCAGGCGTTCATCGAGCAGGCGCGAACCCTCACCCCTGCCTCTCTCTCAGAGGGAGAGAGGAGTACAGGCGATGGCAGCAGTTATCGCGCGGGGCACGGATAGATGGTGTGAAATGGAGTCGTCTGCCCGTGCGCAAACGCTCCGCTCCCTCTCCCTCTGGGAGAGGGCTGGGGTGAGGGCCGCGCCGCGCGGTATCCCATCACATCGGATTCCACAGACCGCTAGAAAGCGAATCCCACTATGAGCCAGCAGACCGATACGCCCGCCAGCGCAGCCTATCAGCACGCCTTCTATCCCGACCAGCGCGGGCGCTACGGCGACTTCGGCGGGCGCTTCGTGCCAGAGAGCCTGATGTCCGCGCTGGACGAGCTGGAGCGTGAGTTCGCGCGCGCGCGCCACGACGACGCCTTCCTGGCGGAGCTGCGCTTGCAGGAGCGCACGTACTCTGGCCGCCCCACGCCGCTCTACTTCGCTGAGCGCCTCTCGCGGCGCGTCGGCGCGCGCGTCTACCTGAAGCGCGAAGACCTCGCCCACACCGGCGCGCACAAGATCAACAATGCGCTCGGCCAGGGGCTGTTGGCGCAGCGCATGGGCAAGCAGCGCATCATCGCCGAGACGGGCGCGGGCCAGCATGGCGTGGCGACGGCCACCATCTGCGCCAAGCTCGGCCTGGAGTGCGTCGTCTACATGGGCGAGGAAGACATCCACCGCCAATCGCTGAACGTCTTTCGCATGAAGCTGCTCGGCGCCGAGGTGCGCAACGTCACTAGCGGCAGCCGCACGCTCAAAGACGCTATCAACGAGGCCATGCGCGACTGGGTGACCAACGTCGCGACCACCTACTACCTGATCGGCTCAGCGATGGGGCCGCATCCCTATCCTGAGATGGTGCGCGAGTTCCAGGCGGTCATCGGCCGGGAGGCGCGCGCGCAGATCATGGAGGCGGAGGCTCGCCTGCCCGATCTGGTAATCGCCTGTGTCGGCGGCGGCAGCAACGCCATCGGAATCTTCCATCCCTTCGCTGGCGACCCCGGCGTGCGCCTGCTGGGCGTGGAGGCGGGCGGCGATGGCCTGACCACTGGGCGCCACAGCGCCACGCTCACGACGGGCCGCCCCGGCGTGCTGCACGGCGCGATGACCTATCTCTTGCAGGACGCCGACGGGCAGGTGATCGAGACGCACAGCATCTCCGCTGGACTCGATTACCCCGGCGTCGGGCCAGAGCACAGCTATCTGAAGGCGACGGGCCGCGCCACTTACGAGGCGGTGGACGACGCGGCGGCCCTGCGCGCCTTCCAGACGCTCTGCGAGGACGAGGGCATCATCCCCGCGCTTGAGTCGTCGCACGCCGTGGCCGAGCTGCTGGCGTTGGCTGAGCGCGGCGATCTGCGCGACAATCAAGTCGTGATCGTCAACCTGTCGGGGCGCGGCGACAAAGACATCAACACCGTCGCCAGCGCGCTGGGCGTCTCGCTCTGAGCGGCATGGCGGCGATGTAGCCTACGGCCCGCATGCCAGCGCTAGATACCCTGGCCTACAGTCCCCTCCCTGAAGGGGAGGGGGTAGGGGGAGAGGTCCGCCGCCAGCACACGTTGACCTGCTTGCACATTGGGGAGAACGACATTGGCCGAACCGCAGACTGAAGCAACCGTGAGCGAGCTAGATGAGGCGCTGGCCGAGCGCGCGCGGGCCGAGATGGCGCGCTGGCGCGTCCCCGGCGCCGCGATTGGCGTGCTGGCGGATGGCCAGCGGCAGGAGCAGGGCTTCGGCGTCGTCAGCCTGGAGACCGGCTACCCCACGCGGCCCGATACGCTCTTCCAGATTGGCAGCATCACCAAGCTCTTCACTGCGACGCTGGCAATGCTGCTAGTGGAGGAGGGCAAGCTGGCGCTCGACACGCCGGTCGTGACCTACCTGCCCGATCTGGCGCTGGCCGACGCCGCTGCCCGCGACCGTATCACCCTGCGCATGCTGCTCTCGCACTCCAGCGGCTTCTACGGCGACCTCTTCGATGATACCGGCATGGGCGACGACGCGCTGAGCGCCTATCTCAAAGTGTTGACAAAGGCCGAGCAGCAGTCGCCTCCCGGCGAAGTCTGGTCCTACAACAACGCCGGATTCGTGCTGGCGGGCGCGCTGATCGAGCGCGTCGCAGGCATGCCGTATGAAAAGGCCGTGCGCGAGCGCATCTTCCAGCCGCTCGGGATGACCCACTCCTTCTACTTCGCCCACGATGCGATCGCGCATCCCAACGCTGTTGGCCACACGCAGGTGACGCCCGGCGGCGACGAACACGAGGTGGCGCGGCTCTATCCGCTGCCCCGCTCGGTCAACGCCGCGGGCGGCATCATCTCGTGTGTGGACGACCTGCTGACCTTCGCACAGTTCCAGCTCGACGGCGGTGTCACGCGCGACGGGCAGCGCCTGCTGCCGGAGGCAACCATCCACGCGATGTGGCAGCCGCAGATCAAAGCCGCCAATTTCGCCGAGGCCTATGGTCTGGGCTGGGATACGCGCGAGATCGAAGGCGTGCGTGTCATCGGCCACGGTGGCTCGACCAACGGCTTCAACGCCCACGTGACCATCATTCCTGAGCGCCGCTACGCCATCGCCGCGCTCACCAACAGCGGGCGCGGCTCCGTGATGATTGACGCGCTGATCGCGGACGAGCTACAGCGGCGCTTCGTGCTGGCCGAGCGCAAGCCTGAGCGGATCAGTCTCGCGCCAGAGGCGCTGGCGGTCTTCGCGGGCGTCTACACCCGGCCCGATGGCAAGCTCATCATCAGCGTGAGCGGCGACGGGCTGCGGCGCGAGGCCATCATGCGCGACCTGCTGAACGACAAAGAGGAGACCTATCCGCCGGACGAGATGCGCCCCATCGGCGCGACCGAGTTCGTGGGGGTAACGCCCGGCGAGAACCTCGATTCGCGCAGCGACTTTCTGCTCAGCGATGACGGACGCCCGCGCTATTACCGCCTGGGTGGCCGCCTCGCCGCGCGCAGCGAGCAGTAGCCCCCTCCCCCGCCGAGGCGGGAGAGGGACTTTCCGGCTCGCCCTCTCCCCGTGGGAGATGGGGTTGGGGGGTGAGAGGTCGCGCCTGGTCACTCTATACGACTGGTTCCACTTGAGATAAGGACACACCGGATGACCGATATCGTGACCTCCACGGCGCCCATCGCGGCGGCCTTCACGCGGGCGCGCGCTGAGCGGCGAGTCGCGCTGATCCCATATGTGATGTCGGGCTACCCTGACGAGGCGGCCAGCGAAGAGATCGCCGTGGCGCTGGGTCAGGCGGGCGCTGATCTGCTGGAGCTGGGCATGCCATTCTCCGATCCACTGGCCGACGGCGCGACCATCCAGCACGCCAGCCAGCGCGCACTGGAGCAGGGCATGTCGGCGCGGCGGACGCTCGCGCTGGCGGCGCGCATCCATGCCCGCATCGCCACGCCGCTGGTCCTGATGGGCTACTACAATCCCATCCTGAACAGCGGGCTGGAGCGCTTCACCGCCGACGCGGCAGAGGCGGGCGTGGCCGGGCTGATCGTCCCTGACCTGCCTCCAGAGGAGTCGGAGCCGCTGCGCAGCGCCGCCGCTGCGCACGGCATCGAGCTGAACTTTCTTGTCACGCCGACCAGCCCCGACGAGCGCATCGCGCAGGTGGCGGAGGCGGCGGGCAAGACGGGCGGCGGCTTCGTCTACTGCGTCGCGCTCAGCGGCGTCACCGGCGCGCGCGACCGTCTGCCCGACGCGCTGCCCGCCTTCATCGCGCGGGTGCGCGCGCAGGTCAGTGTGCCGCTGGCGGTCGGCTTCAGCGTCTCGCGGCCAGAGCATATCGCGCAGATTGGCCAGATCGCCGATGGCGCGGTCGTCGCCAGCGCGCTCGTCAACGCCGTGGACGCCGTCGCGCCCGACCAGCGCGTGACCACCGCGACCGAGTTCCTGCGCGAGCTACAATCCGCCGCCAACCTGAGCTAGCGTCGGTCGTCGTGTGCGTCGCGTGCGTCGCGTGCGTCTCCCTCCAGGCATGCATTCGGCAGGCAGGAGAACAGATGAAGCCTATAGCGCACAGGTCATCTGCTGACCTGTGCGCTATAGGCTTGATCGTGGATGAGCCACAATACTGATCGCCAGTAGGTACATGTGCGGTTGGCGGCGCAGCGGCGTGCGCAGGACGATGAGGGGGAATGACTGGGTAGCGCCGATTTCTCAGCGCCACGCTAAAGGAGCGGACACCTATGTTAGCCGACTGCCCGATTCACACCCCCTTGCCAGTCGTAGACATGGAGCGCGCTAAGCGCTTTTATGCCGATCAACTGGGGCTGACGCCAGAGACCGAGTTACGGGATGAGCGCGATGGCGTGTTCTATCGGTGCGGAGGGACGCGCTTTCTCCTCTATCCCTCGCAGGCGCCCTCGGATGGCCTGCACTCGCAAATGACCTGGCTGACCAGCGATATCGAGGCAGCAGTCGCCGACCTCAAAGCGCGTGGCGTCGTGTTTGAAGAATATGACCTGCCAGGGCTCAAGACCATCAATAGTGTGGCGATCATCGGAGAAAGTAAGGGCGCCTGGTTCAAGGATAGCGAAGGCAACCTGCTTGCGCTGGGCCAGTTTGAGTGACCCCATCGGTGTGGCGCCGCTCATCCACGCAAAGCCGCTACATTTTGTGGAGGGCAAGGAATGCCGTATGCCCTTCCATGCCCCCAGGAGAGGAGCAGGAGATGGTCATCCTTCGGATCGAACATCCCGTCCCCGACTATGCGACCTGGAAGCGGGCGTTCGACAATGACCCAGCAGGTCGACAGCGGTCTGGTGTACGCCGCTTCCACATCTTGCGTGCGCTGGATGATCCCAACTTCGTCATGATTGACCTCGAATTCGAGACGAATGGCGAGGCGGAAGCCCTCCTCGCGGCCATGCGCGAAATATGGGGTCGCGTCGAGGGTGCAGTCATGTGGAACCCGCAGGCGCGGATCGCCGAGGTTGTCGAGAGCAAGGAATTTTAACCTCGGCGAATCCGTAATCGCTCGCGGCGCGACGTGCGCCCACCGCTCGAAGGCTTGCGGCAGGCGCACAATGCCGCACGCCCGAGGCCTCCTCTCTGGCCGTCGTCCCAGGCCACTCGCTGGGAAACGGCTGTGCGTCGCCGCGCCCTTATCGCACTCGTGCTCCCCGCAGCCTTCTGGCTCATCCTCCGTGGGGCGCCGCTGATCGCGTCGGCAGCGTCGGCAGCGTCGGCAGCGTCGGCGCCAGGCTCGCGCTATGTGCAGCCACTATCTCAGCCACTGTCTCAGCCGTCGCCTCGACGTCTGCTGTAGTATGACGGGGTATGGACCAGGTTTGATCGAGGCACTGGCTCGTGGCGCCACACGACACGTACATGGTCAGCGGGCCACGGATGGGCCGCTAGCGAGCGGCCAGCATCACCACATGCGTGACGAGGCGCGCAGTCATATGCACGACGTAACGTTTGACGTTCCCGACGAGTTCGCCGCCTTCATCGCCGACTATTTCGGCGCGGAGGGCGCCGCGTGGCTGGCCGCGCTGCCCACGTTGCTGATGGAGTACAGCCATCGCTGGACGCTGACCCCGGAGCCGCCCTTCGCGGGCCTCAGCTACAACTATGTGACGCGCGTGCGCCGCGCCGATGGCATGCCAGCCGTGCTGAAGGCGGGTGTGCCGGGGCCAGAGTTTCGCGCCAGCATCGCCTTCCTGCGGCTCTGCGAAGGACGCGGCGCCGTGCGGCTGCTGGAGGCTGACGCCGACGCCTGCGTCATGCTGATGGAGCAGGCGTTCCCCGGCGCGCCGCTGGCCCAGCTAGAGGATGACGACGCGGCCACCGTCATCGGCGCGGACGTGATGCGCGAGTTCTGGCGGCCCGCGCCCGCGTCGCATCCCTTCCCGACGGTCGCGCGCTGGCTCGAAGCCTTCGCCAAGGTACGCGCGATGTATCACGGCGGCTCTGGCCCCTTCCCGCCCGGTATGCTGGCGCGGGCGGAGACGTTGGGCGCCGAACTGCTGGCCTCTGCGCCCTACGAGCGGCTGATGCATGGCGACCTGCATCACGACAATATCGTCTCGGCCCAGCGCGAGCCGTGGCTGCTGATTGACCCGAAAGGGCTGGTGGGGGATCCCGGCTATGAGACCGGCCCGTTTATGAACAACCCCTATGGGCGGATGGAGACGTGGGCGGAGCCAGCGCGCCAGTTCGCCCGCCGCGCCGACATCCTGGCCGAGCGGTTGAGCTATCCGCGCGAGCGCATCCTGGCGTGGGGCTTCACGCAGGCTGTCCTCTCGGCGGCATGGCATGTGGAGGATGGCAGCGATCGCTACGGGCCAGCCATCGCGCGGGCCGAGGTGTTGGTGACGCTGCTGTGATGGTCGCGAGGAGGGAGCGCCTGGATGGCCAGTGATGTTGATGACGAGCTAGACCCGCGCCTGATCCTGGCGGCGCTGGGCATGGCGCGGGTGGACGCCGTGGAGCGCGCCGAGGGCGGCTCCGACTCGGCCATCTGGCGTGTGGAGGTGGCAAGCGCCGTCTACGCGCTGCGTGTCTTTCGCCCTGGCGAGCAGGAGGATTGCGACCGCGAGCGCGTGGCCATGTCGGCGGCCAGTGTGGCGAGGCTGCCAGTTCCACGGCTACATTCGGCGGGGAGCTGGCGCGAGCGCCCGGCGCTGCTGCTCGACTGGCTCCCCGGCCTGACCGTCTACGAGGCCTTGCGGCAGCGCCCGGAGCAAGCCGCGCAGCTCGGCGCGCTCTTCGGCGAGGCACAGGCCCGGCTGCATACCGTCGCCGCGCCCGCTGCGCTCGCCGCGCGCCCGGATGGGTGGATCGCGTGGCTCGGCCCGGATGAGCCAGCGCTGGCCGAGCGGCTACGCGCCAGCGCCTATCCCGGCGACGCGCTGCTGCACCTCGACTACCATCCGCTGAATGTGCTGACCGATGGCGAGCGCATCACCGGCATCCTCGACTGGCGCAATGTCGCCGCTGGCCCGCCGCGCGCTGACGCCGCGCGCACGCACGCCATCCTGCGCGTTGACGGGCCGCATATCGTCGCGCCGCGCGTGCGCGCGATCCTGGAGACTTTCGCCAACGGCTGGCAGACCGGCTACCTTCAGAACGGCGGCTCACTGGATGACATGGCGCCCTTCTACGCCTGGGCCGGGGCGACCATGCTGCGCGACCTCGCCAGCAAGCGCTCGCCCGACGGCCTGGCGCGCATCCGTGTGTGGACAGATGGCTGGCTGGCGAAGCTGTGACAGGCGGAGGGCGAGGTCGTACACTGTGAGCAGCGGTCGGCGCGGCGGTTGAAACCGCGCCGAAAGGCGGCACGCCGCCACCAGACCCGCCGGGCGGGTCTTAGTTCGTACCTGCGTCCGCGCAGGCGGACGTTGTGGGCCTGCACGGCCCTTCAGGCGCGGTTTCAACCGCTGGCCACATCCCATCACGCTGCCGGAGAATCACACATGGGACGCCTGCTCGAACACTTCTCGCGCCTCCTCATCATCGTCGTGCTGGGGCTGGGCATTCTGCTGGCGCTGGCGCTGCTCGTCGGTATCGTCGCGCTGATCGTGGCGGTCTTCTTCAGCGGCCACGCGCGATAATGATGGCTCATCCGCGCCGTTGTACACTGTGCGCATGACACCGCAACCACCACCGCCTGGCTCCGCCGACCTTTGGCGACGGCTGCCCTTCTCCGACGCGCCGATGGGGCGGCAGCTCGCGCTCAGCGAGGGCATGCTGGCGGCGCTGGATGAGACGAGCGCGCCCGCGCTGCGCTGGTATCTGCCCGCCGAGCGCGCGCTGGTTCTGGGCAATGGCCAATCGCCCGCCATCGCCGATCCCGCCGCGCTGGACAGGCAGGCGACCGCACTCTATAAGCGCGCCAGCGGTGGAACCGCCGTGCTGGTGGACGCCGCGCTGATCAGCCTCGATCTCGCTCTGCCGCACACACATCCATTGGCAACCAGCGATGTCGTGCGCGCCTACCAGTGGATCGGCGAGCTGTGGGCCGAGGCGCTACGCAGCCTGGGCGTCGCCGACACGCGCGCGCTGCCGACCACCGACGTGCGCGCGCTGCCGCCGCTCGCGAAGGATGATCCGCTGCGACTGGCCTGCTATGGCGCGCTCTCGCCGTGGGAAGTGGTGATCCGCGAGCCGCCACGCAAGCTGGTGGGCCTCTGCCAGACCCGTCGCCGCCCCGGCGCACTCTACCAGGCTGGCGTCTACCTGCGGCTCGATGCGCCCGCGCTGGCCGACGTGCTCGCGCTCGACCCGGCTAGCCGCGCCGCGCTCAGCGCCAGCCTCGCCCACGCCGCAGCCGGGCTCGACGAGG
>JAICVT010000499.1 GCA_025935235.1 Ktedonobacterales bacterium
ATGCCAACCATCATCCCAGGCTTCACGCCAGTCCTCATGCCTCGCCTCTCGTCTTCAGCAGGGGTCACCCTTGACGCTCGTGCGCCCAGTATACGGGAGCCGCGCAAGGCGAACTGTGAGCGCGCTCACAGTTGGGTTGCCTGAGAGGTCGGCGCGACGCGCGAAAGGCCGCGCCGCCTTCGCTGATGCTGCTGCCATGCGCCTGGCAAGCTGACATGACGACTGCAACGACTGACAGCGAAAGAACTGAGGCTACCATCACGCATCAGGCGAAGAAGTCGCGCAGGGTCCGCGCCACAAGCTCTGGCTTGCCGCCCATCTTGCGCGGGCCGGTCGCGCCGTGGTCGAGTCCGGCAAAGACGACGCGCCGCGCGCCGGGAATCGTCCGCTCCAGCGCGTCCACGGCGGTTCGCAGGTAGGCGGGACTCTTGCCGCCGCCAAGCAGCAATATCTCGGCGGGCATGGCGCGGAAGTCCTCCAGCGTGTCGGCCATCTCGGCCACGAGCTGGAAGTCATCGCGCAAGGTCGGCGCGAGCGCGCGCATCGTCGCCACGCCCGGCTGCGCCTTCTTCGCCTCGCTGGCCATCATCTGGCGCGTCATCAGCTCGAGCAGCCCGCGCGGCAGCTTGCGCATGAAGGCTGGCCCCATCTGCGCGCCCAGCATGCCCGTCACCAGCGCGGCGTCCAGCCTGCCCGCCGCCAGCTCGCGATCCAGCAGCGGCATCCAGTCCAGCCGCACGGAGCCATTGACCGAGAGCGGCGGCTCGAAGATGGCGGCTTTGCAGATGGCGGGCAGCTCCTGCGCAGCGCGCAGCGCGGTCAGCGCGCCCGCGCTGACGCCCAGGATGTCGTGGGCACCCGTCGCGGTCAGTAGGGCGTCCACATCCTCGATCTCCCGGCGCATGCCATAGGCTGGCCCAACCGGGCCGCTCAGCCCACGCCCACGGCGATCGGGCAGGTAGATAGTGAAGCGGTCGGCCAGCGCCTCGGCCAGCTCCAGATGGCTCAGGCCCGTCTCCATCGCGCCGTGGAGGATCACCAGCCCTGGCCCGCGCCCAAGCTGGCGATAGGCGATCAGCGTGCCATCGCGCGATGTGACCGTGTGGGTTGTCAGCGGCTCGCCAGTGGCGGTCAAGGTTGCGGGAGCGGACTCAGCGCGTGTACCCGTGCTCATCCAGAGCGTCCTTTCTTGCGCCGACGAGGCCGACGCGGTACAATATCTCTATCGCAAAATATCTAGACATTAAAGATATATGATTGTCAAGGGAGATGTGTGATGTCGAACGATCAGAGCGGCGCCAGCGCGGCGGATCAGGCCGAGCAACCAGAGCAGGCGCGGCGCGAGCGGCTCTTCGAGGATCTGTATACGCTTGGCGAGGTCTTCAGCACCGAGACGGCGCTGTTTCATCAGGCGGCGGCGGGCGTCTATGGCCTGGGCATCACCGACATGAAGGCGCTCAGCGCGCTCATGCAGGAGGGGCCGATGACGGCCGGGCAGCTTGCCACGCGGCTGAGCCTGACGACTGGCGCCGTCACCAACGTCATAGACCGCCTCGAACGCCAGGACCTCGCCCGACGCTCGCCCGACGCGCGCGACCGGCGCAAGGTGATCGTGACAGTCAACCGCGCCAGGCTGGAGGCGGGTGAGAACGTCTACCGCTCAATTGGCGAGGCGTTTCACGCGCTCTTCGCGACCTACACCACCGAGCAGTTGGAGTTCCTGGCGCGCTTCTTTCGCGCCGCCATCGAGCTAAACAAGCAGGAGATCGCGAAGCTCCACGCCCGCGAGGAGTGAAGGTCCGCTTCCGGTTCCCCCTCGCCCTGCGGGAGGGGGGTTAGGGGGTGAGGTTCCGCCCTACCGGCTGGCGGCCAGCTCTGGCGCCGGGCGCGGCTCATCGCCGGAGAAAGGGAGCGCGAGCGGCGTGGCGCTGTCCGACGCCGCCTCCATCGCGGGATCGCGGCGCAGCAGCGCTCTGGCCGCCGCATAGAACCAGAGCGCGATGGGGATCGCGCCCAGCAGCAGGCTCCAGGTCATCGGCAGGTGCAGCCACGCGGCGCCCAGGGTGGATGGCGTGGGGCCATCGCGCACTGGCACGACACCCGTGCTGAGGCTCGGCCAGAAGAGGTCGGTGACAGGATAGGCGCCGTAGTTGTGGTAGATGCGCACGCCCGTCACCTCATAGAGGTACGAGATCACCAGCGAGAAGCCCAGCATCACCACCAGCGCCCGCCGCAGCCAGACGCGCGAATCATCCACCACCCAGATCAGGCCCAGGCAGGCGAAGGCCAGCGCGGGCGTCAGCAGGCGCGGGCCCGGCAGATTCTCGCCCGCCATTGGCAGGAAATAGGACGAGATCATCAGCGGGTAGATGACGCTGACGGCGATGGCCACCAGCGCCTCCAGATGAAACTCGCCATGCTGGCGATACCAGCGGATCAGCCCCAGCGGGACCAGCACGAGGAACGGCGACTCGATCAGCAGGCCGCGCGGGTAGACCAGGATCTGCCACAGGCCATCTGGCTTCGGCAGGGTGATGCCGAAGAAGCCAGTATGCTGGCCCTGGAACTCGCTGCCCGAAACGAAGCCATAG
>JAICVT010000084.1 GCA_025935235.1 Ktedonobacterales bacterium
TAGACGTAGCGGAGGCGGGCGAGGTTTTCAGCGGCGCGAATTCGCTCACCGACCACGCTCACCCGATGATGAACTTGCCGATCACGCCCGCCGAGCTGAGGACGCCGATCACCGTCAGCATGGCAATCGCTACCAGCGCGCTGACCAGCCACCAGCGGCGCGCACGACCCGCGGCCAACTCGACCCAGCAGAGCGCGCCCCACAATGCGCCCTCGATCAGGAACCACGGCTCGTTGAAGAAGAGATCCTGCGCATCTGCCATCTGACGGTCAACCGAGCCCGCGACAAAGAAGGGGAACTGCATGTGGATGACGCCCGCGATGCTGAGCAGGCGAGTGGCAATGTCTACCAGCCCATGCATCACACAGCCCACGGCGATCACCCAGCCAATCGCCAGCAGGATCGCTCTGGCGCGCGGATGACGCCACAGCCGCGCGGTCGCCACCGGGAGGATAGCGGCGCCGAGCAGCAGCACGGCGGCGATGCCATTGATCAGCCGCCACTGGCGCTGCGAGACTGGCTCGCCAAACATGCCCGCCGCGCCGCCCAGCGCATAGTAGCCGCGATAGATCGCGTAGAGCAGCGCCCATCCAGCAGCGAGGTAGCGCAGCCACGTCGCAGCTGTGCGGGATGTTTCGGTCCAGCGCGGCTGCCCCGCGCCAGACGTCGTTTTCCGCATATCAGTTCTTGCCTGTTGCTGGGTATCCATCCGTCGCTCCTCCTTCATCCTTGCGCTGCCCAAACAAGAAGACCGGGATCCGCTATGCAGTTCCCGGCCTTGTGTTGGAGTGGGGTCAGGACCTGCTATGCAGTTCCCAACCGCTACGTTCAGCCTACCACATCGCCCCGTCACCCTGCGGCACGCGCCTGAAACCGAGCTCCCCCTCGCCCTGCGGGAGAGGGGGCTGGGGGGTGAGGTCGCGCCTCTCACCTCACGAGCATCGGCGGCAGGGGGTAGGCGTTGCGCGCGGCGAGCGGTGTTGTCCATTGCTCGGCGCCGTCGGCAGCGCGCAGGCAGGTGACGTAGGTGGTAATCGGCGCGTTGACCGCGCCGAACTGGAAGCTCTGCCAGACGTAATACAGCGCGCCGCCCGTGGGGATCAACGCGTTGGCCGAATAGGGACTCTGGCCCTTGTACGTCCAGCGGAGGACGCCCCGCGCATCGAGCGCGACGACATTCGCCAGCTTCTGTGGTCCGGTGGAGATGGAGAAGTAAGTATTGCCGCTGGCGTCGGCGGCGGGGCTGGCGGCGAAGGGCGCATCATGCTGCCAGCGCACATCGCCCGTGCCGACGTCCAGCGCATAGAGGTGGCTATCCATGCCTGCTGACCCCAACGTGGCGGCGTAGGCCCGCGCCGATGACACCGTCAGCAATTGCGGAGTACCGTTCAGCACGGCGCTCCAGCGCATCGCGCCGGTCGCCTGATCGAAGGCGAAGACGCTCAGACTGGCGGAGAAGAGGATCGCCCCCCGCGCGCTGTAGAGCGGACCGCCAAGTTCCGAGAATCCCAGCTGGGTCCAGCGCGTCTTGCCAGTTGCGCCATCCAGCGCCGTCAGCGCCGAGCCATCGGTGTAGTAGAGCGCGCCGCCCAGGCTGAGCCACGACACCAGCGTGTCGCCGCTGGCCAGTGTATCGGACCACACCATCGAGCCGTCAGCCTCGTTGAGGCCGCGCAGCTCCTGCCCGCTCTGCGCACCCGGTGTGTTCGCGGTGAAGATCGGGACGACGAGCCGATGCGCGACGACGATGGGCTGGCCGATGGCGTCGCCGAAGCTCTCGGACCAGGCCAGCGCGCCCGTCGCCGCGCGGATGGCGTAGAGGTTGCTGTGGCTGCTCTCGCCATCGCTGGTGACGGCGGAAAAGAAGAGCAGATCGCCATCGAAGGCCAGCGGCGAGGTCGAGCCAGCCTGAAAGCTGTAGCTCCAGAGCTGCTTGCCATCCTGGGGGCGAATGGCGTAGAGGCCGTGGGCGTGCGTCGGCGCGGGCGCGTCTCTGCTCGGCGCCGTGCCAGCCAGGGCGTAGATCGCGCCGCCGACGAGCTGCGCATCGTCCCATCCCGCATATGTGGTGCTGGCGCAGCTCCAGGCCACCGCGCCATCGCTGCCGCGTATGCCGTAGAGCGCGCTGGTGTGATCGGGCGCCGTGGGGTCATTCGCCGCCAGCGCGACGACCAGCCCGCCGCCCGCGCCCAGCGCGCCGCTGCGCTGCTGGCTGATGCAATTCTGAGCAGGCGCCGAGGCGAAGGGCGGTGGCAGCGCGCAGCCCGCCAGCGCGGCGAGCAGCACGGCCAGCAGACCCAGCGAGACGATGGTCACTCCCAGCCGCCTGCTCGCCCGCAACATCCACAGCGCCACCGCGCGCCTCCTCATCGCTACCGCTCGGCAGGCGCCATCGCCCGCGTCCGCTACGCCTATGATAGACGACGGCGGAAGCGGGCGAGGTTTTTCGGCGGCGCGAGGCGCGATGAGAGAACGTGCGGGTAAGCTCGCAGGCTAAGGTGTCCCGCCACAAAGGCCGCGTAGGCGGTCTGAGAGACGCCAACGCCGCATGCCCGGCGCCCCTCGCCCGCAGGGCGAGGGGGTTGGGGGCTGAGGTCGCTACTTATCCCGCTCGGCCTGCTTCTGGCTGGCTTTGCGGGCTAGCGCCGCCTGCGCCGCCGCCAGCCGCGCCACCGGCACGCGGAACGGCGAGCAACTGACGTAGTTCAGCCCGACCTCGTCGCAGAAGGCGATGCTGTCCGGGTCGCCGCCGTGCTCGCCGCAGATGCCCACCTCCAGGTTGGGCTTCGTGCGCTTGCCCTCCTCCACGGCGATGCGCACCAGACGACCCACACCATCGCGGTCGAGCGTCTGGAAGGGGTTGACCTTCAGGATCTTGACCGGCTCCTTCAGCCCCGGCTCTGGCAGCCCCTCCACATATTGCAGCAGGAACTTGCCCTCGGCATCGTCGCGGCTCATGCCAAAGGTCGTCTGCGTCAGGTCGTTGGTGCCGAAGCTGAAGAAGTCGGCCACCTCGGCGATCTGTCCGGCGGTCAGCGCAGCGCGTGGCAGCTCGATCATCGTGCCGAACTTATACTCCACCTGCCCACCGGCCTCCGACGCGATCTCCTCGGCCACCGCTTCGAGCTGGCGGCGCACCTCGCGCAGCTCGTTGACATGCCCCACCAGCGGGATCATAATCTTCGGCTGCGGCCTCATGCCTTCCTTCGCCACGTTGACGGCGGCCTCCAGAATGGCGCGCGTCTGCATGACGTTGATCTCCGGGAAGAGCAACCCCAGACGGCAGCCGCGCAGCCCCAACATCGGGTTGGCCTCGCGCATCTGCGCCACCCGCCCCAGCAGCTCGCGCTTCTTCGCCAGCTCGTCGGGATTGTCGCCCTTATCCTCCAGCCGCGTCACCTCCACCAGCAGCTCCTCGTAGCTCGGCAGGAACTCGTGCAGCGGCGGGTCAATCAGGCGGATGACGACTGGATAGCCTGCGCCGGTCTTGGGGTCACGCATCGCGCGGAAGATGCCCTCGAAGTCGGACCGCTGGAAAGGCAGCAACTGGTCGAGCGCGGCCTGGCGCTTCTCAGGCGTCTCGGCCAGGATCATCTCCTGCACGACAGGCAGCCGCTCCTGCTCCATGAACATGTGCTCAGTGCGGCACAGCCCGATGCCTTCGGCGCCAAAGGCCACCGAGCGGTCGGCGTCGCGCGGGTAGTCGGCGTTGGCCCACACGCCCAGATCGCGGCGCTCGTCGGCCCAGGCTAGCAGCGTTTGCAGATCGGTGTCGTGCTCGAAATCGGCCTCCACCGTCTTCAGCGCGCCCTGGAAGACCTCGCCCGTCGCCCCATCAATCGAGAGCTCGTCGCCCTCGCGCACGACCGTATCCGTCCCGCTGACGCGGAATTGCCGCTGCTCGTAGTCCACGCGGATCGCCTCGCAGCCGACCACGGCAGGCAGGCCCGCGCCGCGCGCCACCACCGCCGCGTGGCTGCCCGTGCCGCCGCGACTCGTCAGGATGCCCTGCGAGGCGTACATGCCATGCACGTCGTCGGGACTGGTCTCCACGCGCGTCAGGATGACCCGCTCGCCCGCCTTGCCCGCCGCCTCGGCGCGGTCGGCGTCGAAGATCGCCTTGCCGACCGCCGCGCCCGGCGAGGCGTTCACGCCGCGCGCCAGCAGCCGGTTGGCCGCGCGCGCCGCCTGCACATCCTGCTCGTCGAAGCGTGGCAGCAGACGCTGCACCACCTGCTGCGGCTCGACCCGCTGCACGGCCTCATCGCGCGAGATGACGCCCTCGTTCGCCATATCCACCGCGATCTTGACGGCGGCGGCGGCGGTGCGCTTGGCCGTCCGCGTCTGCAGCATGTAGAGTCGCCCCTTCTCGATGGTGAACTCCATATCCTGCACGTCGCGGTAATGCTCCTCGAGCCGGTTGGCGATCTCGTGGAACTGCTGGTAGACGGCTGGCGCCTCCTCCTGCATGTGGTCAATCGGCGACGTGTTGCGGATGCCCGCTACTACATCTTCGCCCTGCGCGTTGACCAGATAGTCGCCGTAGAGCTTGCGCTCGCCAGTAGAGGGGTTGCGCGTGAAGGCGACGCCGGTGGCGCTGTCATTGCCCATGTTGCCGAAGACCATCGTCTGCACGTTGACGGCTGTGCCCAGATCGTGCGGAATCTTGTTGATGTTGCGGTAGTCAATCGCGCGCTTGTTGTTCCATGAGGCAAAGACCGCCTCGATGGCCAGCCGCAACTGCTCGACAGGGTCCTCGGGGAAGTCGCGCCCGGAGGCGTCACGCGCGGTCTGCTTGAAATCCTCGACCATGTGCTTGAGCGCGTCGGAGGGGATGTCGGCATCGGTCTGGGCGTGGGTCTCTTCCTTGTAGCGCTCAATGATCTTCTCGAACTCGTCGGCCTTCGTGTCCAGCACGATCTTCGAGAACATCTGCACGAAGCGGCGATAGGCGTCGTAGGCGAAGCGCTCGTCGCCGCTGAGGGCGATGATGCCCTTCACCGTCTCGTCGTTCAGGCCGAGGTTGAGCACGGTATCCATCATGCCCGGCATCGAGAACTTCGCGCCGGAGCGCACTGAGACGAGCAGCGGATTCTTGGCGTCGCCAAAGGTCTTGCCGGTCTGCGCTTCCACCTGCCGCAGCGCCGCCAGCGCCTGCTGCCACATGCCATCGGGGAAGCGCTTGCCCGCCGTGTAGTATTCATTGCAGGCCTCGGTGGTGATGGTGAACCCCGGCGGCACGGGCATCCCGGCGTTGGTCATCTCCGCCACGCCAGCGCCTTTGCCGCCCAGCAGATCCTTCATCCCGGCGTTGCCCTCGCTGAAGAGATAAACCCACTTGCGGGGCGACTGCGCGACAGCGTCTTCCAGACTCAGCTCACTCGCTTGTGCCATAGCGACCCGACCTCCTGAGGGTTCTTGAGGGAATCGAACTCCGTATCAGCGCCTGACATCACCCCTTAGCCCTCTCTCCCGCGAGGAGAGAGGGAAATGAGGCGCTCCCCTCTCCCTGTCAGAGAGGAGCTGGGAGTGAGGTTCCGCGCACGGGTGGCGCCACGCTGCATTATATGCCGCGATCCGCCGCGCTCGCGCCTACTGGTGCGCACGCCGACAGCCATCGCCACAAACCATGCCACAGGTTCCCCTTTCGCAGGGGAGGGGGCAGGGGAAGAGGTCAGCCTACACCCCCAACACGCCGGGGCGCGTCAGCGCGCTCAGGTCCTCGGCGTCGTCGGGCAGCGGCGTCAGGTGGCCGGTGGCGGGGGCGTCGAGCGTGATGCGCGTGCCAGCGCCCGGTGCACTCTGGATGTCGAGCGTGGCGCCAATCAGCGCGGCGCGCTCGCGCATGCCCATCAGCCCCAGGCCAGAGCCGTCGGACGCGGTTGAGCGACTGAACCCGCCCGGCGTGGCGGAAAGCGTCGCGAAGACATCGAACCCCTTGCCATCATCCGAGACGATCAATCGCAGACTATCGGCCAGATAGCGCAGCTCGATCTGCGCCTGCTCTGGCTGCGAGTGCCGCAGCGCGTTCGAGAGCGCCTCCTGCGCGATGCGATAGACCGCCACCTCCACCTCCGGCGGGTACGGGCGCGAGGCGCCGTATAGGCGGAAGGCGCAGGGCATGCCGCGCTCGGTCATCGAGCTGGCCAGCGACTCCAGCGCGGCGGAGAGGCCAAGGTCATCCAGTACGGAGGGGCGCAGATCCTGGCAGGCGCGCCGCACGCTATCCAGCGTGCGCTGCGTCAGCTCGATCAACTGATCGAGAAAGTGGCGATCCTCCGGCGAGTTGATCGGGTTGATGTGCCGGTCCGAGAGCGCGTCCAGCCCGCGCGAGAGAGCGATCAGCGCCTGCGCGGTGTCGTCGTGCAGCTCGCGCGCCAGGCGTCGCCGCTCATCCTCCTGTGCGCGTGTGATGAGCGCGGCGTAGCTCTTCAACTGGGTCTCGCGCAGGCGCGTGGCGTTCAGCTCGGTGATCGTCCGCTGGAGCTGATCGGTCTGCTGGCGCAGGCGCACGCTGGTGAGCGCGAGATAGAAGACCGCGCCCATCGGCGTCAGCAGCAGCACCCAGGCGAATTCGATCTCGACGGGCTGCAGCGTCTCGGTCAGCGGCAGCAGCGGCACGCAGCTCAGCAACAGAATCTGGAAGAGTAGCGCTGGCCCCGTGAAATAGGCGCGCAGCGTCTTGCGGAAATCTTCCAGCGGCGCAGGGGTATTCACGAGTACGCGCGTGACGCTGCTGCCAATCAGGAAAATGACTGACGCGGCGATGGCGGCGGTCACATGCGCACGCAGGGTCGTCGGCACATGTGGGATGATCTTCGCGAAGGCGGCGTAGGCGAACCCCGCCGCCAGCAGCGTGAGGGACGACGCCATGCCCTGTCGCAGGGCGCCCAACGCCACAAGCCGACCGCGCCACATCTCGGGCGCCCGCGCGATCACCGGCGTGGCGATGGCAAAGACAATTGCCGCCGGCGCGCCCACCAGCACCAGTATCACCAGATAGAGCGTACCCGGCAGGTCAGGCAGCGTGCTGGGGATAGCGTCATCCATCGCGCCCAGCCGCAGCAGACGCTCGCGAGCTCGGCGCGCGACGAAGCCCGTGATGACGGTGACCAGTCCCAGCACGAGCACAGCATTATGCGGCGCCTGCATGCGTGGCGGCAAGCCGCTGACGGCCACCCACAGACTGAGCAGCGCGATGGCGAGCGGCAGGGCCGCGTTGCGCACGATGATGAGCCAGCCAACGAAGCTCCGCGGCGCCGACTGGCTCGCATCGCGTGAGGCGGATGGCGTTGTCGTGGGTGAAGCTTTCACCGATGCGCTCCTGCTCCACATGCGCGCAGGCGTCTCTGGCGACGCACGCTCGCTTGCCGGACAGTACTCAGCTTCAGACTACTCCACGGCGACGCGCCGGGGCAAGGGGTTGATCTGCGCCCCCACCCCCAACCTCTCCCCCGCCGAGGCGGGAGAGGGGAGCTACGACGGGCGCTGCTCCCCCTCGCCTTGTGGGCGAGGGGGGTGGGCGGGTCAGGTTTCGCTATGGTCGCAGCGCGGTGTGCGAACGATCCACCGGGTCGCCGCTGTGCGCGGGAGCGTTGCGATAGGTGTCTTCGAGGCTGATCCAGCCGCTGCGCAGGGCCAGCAGCACCGCCTCGGTGCGCGAGCCAACCCCCAGCTTCGAGAAGATGTTGCCGAGATGGGTATGCACGGTGCGCACACTGAGGCTGAGCCGCCGCGCGATGTCTTTGTTGGGCAGGCCGCGCGCCGCCTCGTGCAGCACCTCCATCTCGCGCTCCGAGAGCGGCGGGCGCTCCTCGGCGGTGGTGCGGCGCTCAGAGGCCAGCCGCTGCGCGCGCGCCGCGACGGCTGGATGCAGCGTCGTCTCGCCGCGGTGCACCGCCCGCACCGCCTCCACCAGCTCGCGCCCACGCACATCCTTCAGCAGGAAGCCCGCCGCGCCCGCATCGAGCAACTTCATCACATACTGCATGTCGTCGTGAGCGGTCAGCGCAAGGACGGCCACCTGCGGCGCGTGCGCCTTGATCTGGCGGGTCGCCTCGATGCCGTTCATCACGGGCATGGCGATATCCATAATCACCACATCTGGCTTGAGCCGCTCGGTCTCGGCCACCGCGACCGCGCCATCGCCAGCCTCAGCGACCACGCGCAGATCAGGCTCGGCTTCGAGCAGACGACGTGTGCCTTCGCGCACCAGCACATGGTCATCCGCGATCAAAATGGTTATGGGTGTGTTGCTCATCTCGTCGTCCGATCCTGTCATATCCGCCAGGCCCCTGGGGAGTGACTGCGTGTCGTCTGCCTGAGACATTCTCTCATCCTTTCGCTAACGCGCCCCTGATAACGCAGTATAGCGAAGATTTCTAAGTCAACTATGAGAACGACCTAGGCGAAAGTGCGCAATTTTTGCGCACTGAGACTGTATGTCGCACGCGCTCGATCCGTTCAGCCAATCGCGCGCTCACTGCTCGCGCCGGGCGCTACTTGAAGTGTACCTATCGCATGGGCAAAACGCAACGCCAGCGCGCCCGCCGCGCATCATCATCCACACGCTGCCGCTGGAAGAAGCGCCGCATGGCTACGACATCTTCAAGCACAAGCGCGATGGCTGTGTGAAAGTGGCGCTGAAGCCATAGCAGCTTCGCCGCCTCGCTGATGCCAGAGAGCAGGTAAACGGCCACGCCCCGCCGATGTGGCGAAGCGTGGCCATTCACGCGTCAGCCAGAGGTGAACGAGTCCGCCCGCTACTGCGCGGGGGCGGTCAGCGTGTCGCTGGCGGCGATATGCGGCTGATAGGCGGGCGCCTTTGGCGCGTGGAGCGCCTGTTGGCGTGGGGTAGGCCGCGCGTCGCCTGGCGCCCCGGCGGTCAACTCCTGATAGGCACGCGGATCGCGGGCGGAGACTTTGCCAGCCTCCAGCAGCGCCACGCGCTCGGCTAGCGCGCCCACCAGCGAAAGCGTGGCGGAGACGCCAGAGAGTGTGCGCGCGGCGCGTGGCCCCGCGAAGCGCCCCGCCAGCCGCAGCGCCAGCGGCGCCAGCATCCCGCCGCCGACCGCGCCGCCGCGGTAGAGCGCGCCCCAGCGTCCGCGCCGCAGCGGCTGATTGATGCGGCTGGTGACCAGGGCGTCGCGCGCGGCCACCAGCGCCAACTGCGAGATGGAACTGGCCGCCTCCACCAGCGCCACTGACTGGCGGGCCTGCTCGCTGTCGTCGTCGCGCTTGCCAGCGATCAGCGAGAGCAGCCCCAGCGCGCCCGCGCCCGAGGCCAGCGCGGTCGAGGCGAAGAGCGGCCCCAGCAGCACGCCGCCCGCCGCCCACAGCGGGACCGCCGTCGCGGCCAGCAGCGTGCCGGTGTAGCCGCCCAGTCCCATCCCTAGCGCGCCGTGCGCGACTGTTAGCGGTCCCTCGGGGATGGCGGTGCGCGCCAGCCGCCCCAGCCCACTCTCGCGTGGGATGATGACCCCGTCTTCCGCCGCCTGGCGCACGGCCAGCGCGCCAGAGACCGCGCCAAACCCTGTCAGGATCCACGTTCCTACGCTCAGCGGCGAGCTGACCTTGAAAACGCGGAACATGCGATAAAAGCGCTCTGGCCGATGCAGATCAGCGATCAGCATCGCCGGGGCGACGACCGACAGCCCCAGGCTCAGGTAGCGCGCATGTCGCGCTGTCACGCGGCCACTGCTGCCGCCGAGGTAGCGCGCCGCCGCGCCGATGACCGCTGCGCCGCCCGCGATGCCGCCGAGCCAGAAATAGCCAGGGATATACCAGCGCCAGAGCGACGGCTTGATCATCGGGCGATCATAATAGGTCGGCGGCGGCTCGCTCTGCTCATAGGCCTGGGTGGCGGGACGCAGATTGGGGAGCGACAGCTCGCTGGGCGGCCGGTCGTAGTGCTCCATACTGTCCATCATGCTCATGCTTCTGCTCCTCATGCTCCTCGGCCTCGCAGCACGAACGCCGCCACGGTCGCCAGGCCCAGCGCCACCGCCGTCACCGCTGTCGCGATATAGCTCGGGATGACCTGCGCCTGCGGCACACTGGGGCGCTCCGGCAGGTTATAGACCGCTGGCTGGTCAACCAGCAGGAAGAAGGCGTTCAGGTCGCCGACGCTGGTCTGCTCATCCACACCGTAGAGGTAGGCGTCGGTCAGGCCGCGCTCGTGGAGCTGGCCCACCCGCTCGCGAGCGCGGTCGCGCAGCTCCTCGACCTCGCCAAACTGGATGGACTGCGTAGGGCAGGCCTTGGCGCAGGCTGGCTCCAGTCCGTCCTTCTGGCGGTCATAGCAGAGCGTGCATTTCCACGCGCGGCCATCCTGCCGGTCCACATCAATCACGCCGAAAGGACAGGCGATCACGCAGTAGCCGCAGCCATTGCAGATATCGGGCTGCACGTAGACATCGCCAAACTCATTGCGGATGATCGCGCCGGTCGGGCAGGCCTCCAGACAGCCCGCGCGCTCGCAGTGCTTGCAGACGTCGCTCATCATCAGCCAGCGATGGTCGCCTAGCAGCCCGCCGGTCTGCGCATCCACGGTGCGCGCACGGGTCAGCGTCATCGCGCGCCCGGTGGCCCCACCGCCATCCGAGCCGCCCGCGCCGTTGGAGCCGTTGGAGCGCAGCGAGAGCAGATCAACGCGCTGCCCATCGGCGCCACGCACCTGGTCGCCAACCGCCGCCGCGCCCGTCCGCGCGCCGACCGCATGACCGTTGACCTGCGCGCCGCGGTCGAACTGTTCGACGAAGGCGACGTGGCGCCAGGTGGTCGCGCCGAGCGCCACGGTATTGTCATAGCTCATGCCGGTGAACTCGAAGCTGTCCCCCGGCAACTGATTCCATTCTTTGCACGCCACCTCGCACGCTTTGCAGCCGATGCAGAGCGTCGTGTCGGTGAAGAACCCCTTGGCCATCGCTACCTCCGATGATTCGCGCGATACTGCTCACGCTCCCTGATCGCTCCGCGCGGGCTAGCTGGTCAGCCCCGCCAGCGGCGAGTGATGCAGCATCTCCTCGCCTTCGCTGTGCGTCCGGTCGATCGCGCCGCCCTCGCGCATATCGGCGTGTGGCTGGCGCTGCTCCTCAGCCGCCGCCTGGCGGTTGCGAGCGCCCTTGCGCAGGTCGCAGGTCAGCGCCTTGGCCTCGTGAATCTTCACATTCGGCTCCAGCACGACGCTGATCAGGTCATTCGCGACATCGCCCGTGACGATGCCCGCTGGCCCCCAGTGGTAGGGCAGGCCGATGACATGCGTCACCTGACCGTTGATGCGCATCGGCTGCATGCGCGGCGTCACCAGCGCCCGCGCCTCGATCTCTGTGCGCGAGGTGGCGATGGTCACCATGTCGCCGTTGGCGATGTCCTTCTCTAGCGCCAGCTCCGGGTTGATCTCGACGAACAGTTCCGGTTGCAGCTCCGCGAGCCAGCTGTTCCAGCGCGACATGCCGCCGGAGGTGTGATGCTCGGTGACGCGATAGGTCGTCAGCACGTAAGGGTAGGCCGGCGTGGGACGCCCCTGGAGCGCACCGCCGTTGTATGGGTTGTCGGGCCGATCGAAGGTGATGAGGCAGGGATTCGACTGCTGCTTCGGATACAGCGCGTTCCCCATCACCGACTCGAATGGCTCGTAGTGCGTGGGCAGCGGGCCGTCCTTCACGCCGTGCGGCGCATAGAGCCAGCCCCGCCCGTCGGCGTTCATGATGAACGGGTCGGCGCCAGAGTGCGCATCCATGCCCTCGCCCTGCTCGTCGGCGTCGGCGTGGGGAGCCTTGCTCTCCACGAAGTCCGGCACATCATAGCCGGTCCAGCCACCGCGGCCATCGTGGCGCGATTGATCCCACCAGACCAGCCGCTTGCGCTCCGACCAGGGATTGCCATCCGGGTCCGCCGAGGCGCGGTTATAGAGGATGCGCCGGTTGGCGGGCCAGGCGAAGCCCCACTTGCTGTTATTGGTCCGCTCGCCCGGCTCATCGCGCTGGCGGCTGGCGGCCAGGTTGGTATCCCTGGCTGGCACATAGCCAGAGTAGATCCAGCAGCCACAGGCCGTGCTGCCGTCGTCCTTGAGCTGGGCATAGCCGGGAACCTGCTGGCCCGACCCTACCTCATAGCCGCTGATTTCCCGCGCCACCGCGAGCGCGCTTGGCTCCTGGATCGCCCCTTCGAGCGGATAGTCCCAGGTCATCGCCAGCAGCGGCTTGTCGCGCTCCTGCTGGCTCTGCGCGTAGAGCGCGCGCAGCTTGCGGCCCAGATGCACCGTGAACCACGTCTCAGAGCGCGCGTCGCCCGGCGGGTCAACCGCCTTGTCGTGCCATTGCAGGATGCGCTGCGTGTTGGTCAGGCTGCCATCCTTCTCGGCGGACCAGGCGGCGGGCATATAGAAGACCTCGGTCTCGACCGTCGCGGGGTCCTGACCATCCATATGCCAGAACTCGGCCGTCTCGACCAGGAACGGGTCACGCACCACGCACCACTCCAGCTTGCGCATGGCAGAGCGCTCCAGCCGCGAGCTGGGGCCACCAACGGCAAAGTTTTCGCCGAAGACGAGCAGCCCGCGCACCTTGCGATCCTCCATCTGGAAGAACAGCGGATAGTACGAGTAGTCGCCGTCGTCTTCGAGCTTGGGCAGGTATTGATAGCCCCACTCGTTGTCTTTGGTGGCGGCGTCACCATAGAACGCCTTGAGCAGGCTGACGGCATATTTGGGCAGGTTGTTCCACCAGCCGGTCGGCGCGGTGAGCGACTCGACGTAGTTCTGGAAGTCCTTGTTGCCAACCAGCGGCATCTGCAAGTAGCCCGGCAGCAGATTGAAGAGCGTCGGGATGTCGGTGGACCCCTGGATGGCGGCGTGTCCGCGCAGCGCCATGATGCCGCCGCCGGGCCGCCCGATGTTGCCGAGCAGCAACTGCAGGATGGCCGCCGTGCGAATGATCTGCACGCCGGTAGTGTGCTGAGTCCAGCCGACGGCGTAGCAGAAGGCGGTCGTGCGGTCGCGGCCAGAGTTAGTCGAGATGGCGTCAGCCACCTGGAGGAAGACTTCCTTAGGCGTGCCGCA
>JAICVT010000003.1 GCA_025935235.1 Ktedonobacterales bacterium
CAGAGAACTGACCTCAGGCTGAGCCGCGCGCCTCATGGCGCGGCCCGGACGGCTCACGCAGCCACAGCGAGGCCGTCGCGGGGCGCATCGTGTCGTCCACCACCTCCAGCAGTTGGTCATTGAGCTGCCCCAGGTCAACCTCGCTTCGCAGCGACGCGCTGAAGGCTGACAGCGTTTTGGCGGCGTCATAGCGGCTGCGATAGAACCGCCGGTCAATCCAGCGTTGCAATTGTGAGCGGAGCGGCGTGAAGAGCGCGGCGATCAGCAGCGTCGTGAGGACGATGACGACCGGCTGCTGCTCCACCTGCTGCGCCGTGATCTGGCGCGTAAGCTGTTGGGCGCCGATCACCAGCCCGAAGTAGAGCGCGGCCAGGATGGCGGTCAGTGAGCCATAGACCAACGTGCGCTTGATGATGAGGTCAATGTCGTAGAGGCGATAGCGCAGGATGGCGATGGCGATGCAGAATGGCGCGACCAGCAGGATGATCGTGTCCGCGGGGTTCAACATGATGCTGTAAAGCGAATAGGGCTGCGCGAGCGATGCGCTGAACGCTTGCGGGAGCGCGACGACGAACTGGCCGATGATGACGAAACTGAAGGCGAAGATCACCCACTTTGTCTGTTGCCGCTCGACCGGGCTTGAGATGCGCGCGTAGCGATAGATTTGGCAGACGATCAGAATGCCCATGAACACATACCAGAGCGCGTTCGCCACGGCGAAGAGCGTATTGGCGATGGCGTCTGGCCACACGGGCAACGTCAGTGACTCAAACAGCGCGAAGCCGACCGCGAGCCACTTGAGCCAGCGCGGCACGAATTGTCCGCTTGGGAAGAGGGCGAAGAGCAGAAAGAGCAACATTCCAGAAAGGAACGACAGCGCTAGCGCCGGAACGAACCAGATCGAGACCCGAAACATCTCGACGGAGGTCACCTGGCTGACGCTCTGTGTGACCGCCTGCGCCGAGATCAGCAGCGCCATCACATCGGTCCACTTGCGCCAGGCGATGAAAAGGCCAACGCTCAGCCAGACCAGCAATGTGACCAGCGAGAGGATCAGCACAAACCTCGCGTAGGTTTGCGTGGTCCACCCGATAGCGCTGAGGTTGTGCGCCGCTGTCGCGTTGGGCTGGTCAGGTGTGCAGCCGCTGCCTGTGCAGGCGACCCGCTGATCCTGATAGACCTGGATGACGCTGGGCGCAAACAAGACCAGCGACAACACCAGGGTGAACACCCACCCCAGCTGTGCAAGCCGGAGGAGCCGGGGGTGAATGGCGCGCTGGCCAGCAGCCGAACTCGTCATAACGCTCTCCCTTCACCCGGCGCCAGGGACGCCGATGTGGCTCGCCCGCGCGAACGCAGCCAGAGCGAGACGTGCGCCGGACGCATCGTCTCCTCCACCACGTCGAGCAGGTGGTCATTCAGCTGCGCCAAATCTACCTCGCTGCGCAGCGAGGCGCTGAAGGCGGCCAGCGTTTTAGCGGCGTCGTAGCGGCTGCGGTAGAAGCGGCGGTCAATCCAGCGCTGGAGCCAGGCGCGTAACGGCGTGAAGAGCGCCGCAATCAGCAGCGTTGTCAGGACGATGACCACCGGCTGCTGGTCCCCCTGCTGGCCCGTGAAGGCCTGAGTGAGCCGCTGCGCGCCGATCACCAGCCCAAAGTAGAGCGCCGCCGAGATCGCGGTCAGCGAGCCATAGAGCAGTGTGCGCTTGATGATGATGTCAATGTCGTAGAGCCGCGAGCGCAGCACTGCGACGGCGATGCCGACGGGGATGATGAGGAAACAGCCATAGGTCAGTGTATTGCCGATCAACACGCCAGTCGGGCTGTTCTGCACGCTCGCGGGCAGCACGAGGTTTGCCACGACCAGCGTGGCCGCGAACGCGCCCAGGCCGACGCTTAGCGCATAGACGACCCACTTCGTCTGCTGGCGCTGGGTCGCCGACGAGACGCGCGCATAGCGGTAGATCTGCGCCGCGATCATGCTCAGGATGAGGACGATGAAGACAATGCCATCCTGCGTGGTCTCGATGAAGGTGTTGATGAACTGGTTCGAGATCGGCCAGAGCGAGAGCGCCCAGCTCAGGGTCCACAGGGTCGCCGGAATGATGGCCAGGCGCGGCCTGAAGCGCCCATCGGGAAAGATATAGAGAAATACGATGAAGCACGACTGCCCAACGACATTGAGACTGCGCGCCGTGAAGTCGAGCGCCGGGTTGACGGCGGAGAGCGCATGCATCGTGCCGGTAAAGGCAGCGCCGCCGAAGGTGACGAGTGTCAGCGCGGTGAAGAGCGCGATGCCATCGTCGGAGCGCCGCAGAAACAGGATGACGCCCAGAGCGATGTAGGTGAACTGCGTGACGACGATCAGCGCGGTGGTGTAGAGCGCGAAGAACTGGAGCGTCATCCCCGATGCCGCGAGCGCTTTGACCTGGTCGGTGGTCGCCTGGATGCTGTTCGGGTCGCAGGGCGCGCACGGCGTCTGCACCAACTGATAGGCCGTCGGGATGCTCGCCACATCGAGGATCAGCACGAGAAGGATGATGAGGGCGCAGGCGACCCGCGCCGCCGCATACCAGGAGGATTCGCCCACGCCGTGCCTCTCGGACCTTGCCAGATCGCCAGCTACCGCTCTCTCAGTACGCATCGGTCAGCGCGCCTCCTCGTCGCGGCTCTGGAAGCGCGACGCCCGCGCGGCTTGCTCTGGGGGGCGCAGCCACAGGATGACGTGCGACGGCTGCATCGTCTCCTCCACGACCGCCAGCAGGTGGTCATGCAGCTGTTGCGCGTTGATCTCGCTGCGCAGCGTCTGGCTGAAGGCGGCCAGCGTTTTGGCGGCATCGTAGCGGCTGCGATAGAAGCGGCGGTCAATCCAGCGCTGCAGCCAGGCGCGCAGCGGCGTGAAGAGCGCGGCGATCAACAGCGTCGTGAGGACGATCACCACCGGCTGCTGCGGTACCGATTGGCCAGTGAGGCGATGGGTGAGCTGTTGCGTCCCGATCACCAGCCCGAAGTAGAGCGCCGCCGAGATCGCGGTCAGCGAGCCATAGAGCAGCGTGCGCTTGATGATGATGTCAATGTCGTAGAGCTGGTAGCGCAGCACGCCGATGCCCACGCCAAGCGGCAGCGCGAGAATGCCAATCGCGAATGTCAGATTGCCCAGCGTGTTGGCGAGGTCGGGCTGGTCGGCGAACTGACTGGCGATGATGTCGCCAACGACAACAACGGCGACCATCACCGCGGCGCCATAGACAAACCATTTGATCTGCTGGCGCCCGTTCGGGTCAGCGCGCCGAAACCGCAGAATGAGTGAGATAACGGCCAGAAACGCGAAGACTGGCAGCAGCAAATAGAGGTAAGTGGAGACGAAGCCCACGAAGCCAGCCAGCGCGGGTACGCCAAAGGGATTCGGGACGCGATGTTTAGCTTCGAGTGGACCAGGCGTGACAAACTGAGCAAGCTCGACCACCAGCAGCGTCAGTCCGAGGCCCCAGCAGACGAGCCGCCAACGTCGTGTGAGCGCGCGACCATCAGGAAACAGATACAGAATAAAGACGCCCAAGACCAGATTCAGCGGCCAGACCAGGTCGCCGAAAACATCGACAAAGCCGGTCACGGGCCGCGCGTCGAGGTGATGCAGCAACGAGTACTGCACGAAAGAGGCCGAGAACGACGTAATCGTCGTGCCCAGCCCCACCGCGCAAAACAGCCAGCCGATGACATTGGTGACGCGCCGCGAGACGATGATGGCGCCGACCACCGGAAACGCGAGGAAAGCGAGGTTGAGCGCCAGGCCGGAGTCGACCGGTTCGCCGATGCGCAGAAAGACGATTGACGAGGTGGTAATGCCCGCGACGCACAACGCCAGCGCCAACCACCCCACCCAGCCGAAGCGATTGGGTGTCATGTGGCTGGCTCCTCGATCGGCGCCAGCTCCGACCGATCGGCGGCGTCCACTACTGGGAGGGTGTGCGCGCTGGAGACTCCGCGCCGCTGGGACTGGCCTCCGCGCCTCCGCGCCAGATAGCGCGCCGCCGCGCTGGCTGCGAAATAGCCACACATGCCGTGGACGCCGCCGCCGGGAGGCGTGGACGACGAGCAGATATACAGGCCATCGGCTGGCGTCGAGTAAGGATTCGAGATGTTGAGGGTGACGGCAGGGCGCGTGAAGAGCTGAAAGAGATCCTGCACGCCGCCGTTGATGTCGCCGCCAATGTAGTTCGCGTTATAGGCATGCATCTGCGGCGCGGTGAAGCTGTGCCGCGCGATGATGCGCTGGCGGAACCCCGGCGCGAACCGCTCGATTTGCGCCTCGATGCGCTCGGTCATATCCACATCGGAGCCTGATGGTACATGGCAATAGGCCCAGACCGTGTGGCGTCCCTCTGGCGCGCGTGTCGAGTCGAAGAGGCTCTGCTGCGCCAGCAGGGTGAAGGGCCGCTCCTCGGTCGCGCCCGCCCAGACCGCTCGCTCTGAGGCCGCGATCTCGGGCAGCTCACCGCCCAGATGCACGGTCGCGGCCTGCGCGCACTCCACATTGGCCCACGGGATCGGCCCGTCGAGCGCCAGATCGAGCTTGAAGACGCCCGGCCCATAGCGGTAGCGCTGCAACTGCGCGCGGTATCCAGCGGGAAGCTGATCCCCGGCGATTTGTAACAACTGGCGCGGCGTCACGTCCGCCAGCACGGCGCTGGCAGGCGGAAGGTCGCTCAGAGAGGTGATGGGCGTGTCGGTGACGATCTCGCCGCCCAGATCGCGCAGGTAGGCCGCCAGCGCGTTCACCAACTGTTGCGAGCCGCCACGCGCCATCGGCCAGCCGACGACATGCCCCAGCGTCCCCATCAGCAACGCCGCGACCGCGGTGGGCGGCTGGTCGAGCGGCAGCATGGAGTGTGCGGCGATGCCGCCAAAGAGCGCGCGGGCCGGCGCATCCTGGAAGACGCGCTCGGCCACCTGCTCGGCGGATTGAAGCGCATATGCGCCGAAGCGCGCCAGCCGCAGCGAGGGCAGCGGGCGCTGCATCTGGCGCCACGGGCGTAGCGGCCCCAGCGTGCCATCCAGAATCTCGCGCCAGTGGCGCACCCCCGGCGCGAAGAGCCGCCGCCAGGCCTCGGCGTCGGCGCCGAGCGACTCGTTGATCGCCTCGCGCGAGCGCCGCAACATGGCCACGCGCCCATCAGGCAGCGGATGCGCCAGCGCGGCGGGCGCGTGTACCCACTCGACGCCGTAGCGCTCCAGCGGCAGCGTCTGGAAGAAGGGCGAAGCGACGCCATAGGGGTGAATGGCGGCGCAGACATCATGCAGGTAGCCGGGGAGCGTCAGCTCTTTGGAGCGACACCCGCCGCCAATCTCTGGGGTAGCCTCGTGAACCACCACGGAATAGCCCTGACGAGCCAGCGTGATGGCGGCGGCGAGTCCGTTCGGACCGCCGCCGATAACTGCGGCGTCATACGAGCGCGCAGAAGTGGACATACGACATGACCTATCACTGTGTCAGAAACGTGAGGATCGCTTACGCCTTGCGGAACCAGCGCGTCGGCCCCAGCAGCGTCGTGCGGATGGCGGCGTTGTGGAAGACGTTGCCGGCATACGACCAGCGCAGGCGTGGATCTACGCAGACGACCTCGACAGCCACCGGCTGATTGGTAACATCGAAGTGGGAGCCGACCGCCATGAGCGTCTGTTTCCAGAACTTATCCTCGGCGCGATGCCCGCCCAGCGTCAGGCCGATCTCGTAGATCGGGTCGTTGGCGCGCATCAGCACCTGCGCCTGCGCCACCGTCGCGCCCTCCTGCTCGAACGCGCTGAACGTGATCCACCCGGCGAACATGTGGCCCTGCGGCGTCATCAGCGTGAAGGACTCATCATCGGCGTAGAGCACCAGCACACCGGTCGAGAGCGGCATGCCGCCAGGCCGCACCGTCAGCATGGCGACCTCGCCGGGCGCGATGCCGGTCAGTGGCACGTAGAAGCGGTTGCCGCGCGGCCAGAACTTCGGGAAGTTATCTTTCCACGCCGCGATCACCTCGACGGGGGTCGCCTCGCAGCCCACCAGCCGCAGCTGGTAGGTCTTCTGCCACATCTTGCCGAAGCCCTGGAGCGGGCCGACCGCACTGCGGCCATCCACGTTGTTGACCTGGTTGCCCGGCGCGGCGGAGACTTTCAGGTTGTTGCTGTGCTGCGCCCAGTAGGCGGCGTCGCGCGGACCGACCGGGCCAAGCGGCACGACGGGGATCGCCGCGACATCTGGGGCGGCGTCCGAGACGATATCTGGCGTCGCGAGTTGCTGCTCAGAGATCGCCGTAGCGGGTTGCGGCGCGCCAGCGGAGCCGGACGGGCCAGCGGGATCGAGCGGAGTAGACATGCCAGTGCTCCTTTGTCAGCCGCGGGGGGCTGCCAGTGCGATTGCGCAGCGAATCGCCTGCCATCGCAATCGTTCGCAATCGTTCGCAATCGTTCGCAATCGTTCGCCAGTGTTCGCTAGCGCGGGCTAGCGTTCGCGCGCCGCCGCCGCAACTGCGGCGATCTCAGTGGGATAGACGCCAATCGCTTCGTTCAGGCGGGTCAGCTCGAAGATGTGCGTGTAGTGTTCGCTCAGGCCATAGGCCAGCAGGCGCTGCTTCAGGCGGTTCATGCGAATCAGCAGCGTCACGATCAGCCCGATGCCGCTACTGTTCATGTACTCCAGGCCGGTGAAGTTCAGGACGATGGAGCGCGCGGCTGGCTCGGTGGCCTCGGTGTAGGCGCGCATCAGCTCCGGCTCGGCGAACGCGGTGATGTCGCCCTTGATGTCAATGATGCTGATTTGCGCATCCACTCGACGCACTGTCATCGTGATCGCGGTGTCTGCCATGGTGGAACTCCTCTTCGCCTCTCCTCGGGATTGCGCTCGCCGCGCGAGCAACGTGGGACGCTCAGGCTTCCGCGCCCTCCACCGGAGCGGTGAGCGCCGTCGCTTCATCGGGATAGACCGACATGAAGTCGGCCAGCCGCGTGATGTTGAAGATCTCGACGTAGTGGTCGCTCAGGCCACAGGTCAGCAGCCGGATGTGCGCCTTGCGCGCCTTGGCCAGCAGCGTCACGATCAGCGCGATGCCCGTGCTGTTGATGTAATCTACCTGGCTGAAATTCAGCAGGATCGCGGTCGGCTGATACTGCTCGGCCTCGACATAGGCCGCGCTCAGTGTCGCCTCGGCGAAGGCGTTGATCTCGCCTTCCAGATCAATCACGACGATACGCGGCTGGCGCTGGCGCACATGCGCGTCAAAGATTCTGGCTGGCATGGTGTTCGCCCTCCCGGTTGATGATTAGTTCGACGGTGTGATAGACTCCGTCACTCGTCACGCGCATGTCATCCACGAGACTCTTGATGAGGAAGAGTCCCCAGCCGCGCGGGGTTTGCAGCTCGGCGAGTTTGGCTTCGATGTCGGGCGTGTGCGCCTCTGGAATTTCCTGGTCGCCGCCCATGTCGCGGATGCGCACGGAGACCGTCGCGGCATTGGCGCGCACCGTGATGCTGACCGGCTTGTCCGCCTCATAGTGGCTGCCATGCTCCATCGCATTCATGGTTGCCTCGCCAACGGCGGTCTTGAGCTGCTCGATGCGCTTGTGGGCCAGCCCCAGCGGCGCCACCGCTGTCTCCACCTGCTCGATCACCGCGCGCTCGTTGCCGGGGGCGCTGGGCGTCTCGAATGACGCCAGCGATTGCCAGCCATCCTGGCTCGCTTCGTCGTCGGCCAACACCATCGGCGCGCAAGCCAGCTTTTCGCGCTGAAGGGCTACAAGCGTCACATCGTCCTCCTGTTCCCAGCCAGCGCCTGTGAAGGCGGCCAGCTCGTTCAGCATGCGCTCGATCAGCGGGGTGGTATCAGTCCAGTCCGCCATCAGCGTCATCAGCCGGGGGAACCCGAACATCTCGCCCTCCGGGTTGTGGGCCTCGACCAGTCCATCGCTGTAGAAGAGGACGCTATCGCCGGGAGCCAGAATCGTCTCGCGCTCCTCGTACGACATGCCGGGCATCAGGCCGAGCGGCATGCCCGTCGCGCGCAGCTCCACCGCGCCGCCTTCCTGGCGCTGGTGCGGCAGATCGTGGCCAGCGTTGGCGTAGACCAGCGCGCCGGTGTGCGGGTTGAGGATGCCGTAGAGGCAGGTGACGAACATGCGCGGCGGGATGTCTGGGAAGAGCAGATCGTTGGCGCGTGCCAGCACGTCGCCCGGCGCGGCCTCGCCCTCCTGCGCGGCGGTACGCAGGATGCTGCGGGTGGTGGCCATCACCAGCGCGGCTGGCACGCCCTTGTCGGTCACATCGCCGATGACGATGCCCAACCGCCCATCGTTGAACGGCAGGAAGTCATAGAAGTCGCCGCCGACCGCGCGCGCTGGCTGATAATAGGCCGCCAGGCTCCAGCCGGGCATCTCGGGCAGCTCCTTGGGCAGCAGCGTCTGCTGGATGAGGCGAGCGACTCGCAACTCTTGCTCGATGCGCTCGCGCTCGCGCGTCTCGATCTGCTGCTGGCGCACGAGCTGCGCGACTCGCACGGCTGGCGCGGCCTGCGAGGCGAGCGTGTTGAGCAGGCCGCGATCATCGGAGGAGTAGTCTTGCTGGCTCATGCGCGGGCCGAGGTTCAGCACGCCTACCAGCTCACCCTGGCTCACCAACGGCACGGCGATGGCTACGCCCGCCGCCTTCAACTCGCGCAGCGCCGGGGAATCGAGCTTCAGCCGATCCAGCTCCACGGCGCCGGGGGTGTCGAGGAAGTAGGCGACCAGTGGATCATCGGGCGCGATGTCGACCGGAGCGGGTGTTGGCCGCGTTCGCCGGGCGGTCGGTTTATCAATTTGCGCCGTCTGCGCGCGCATGCGCGGCATGCGCCGCCAGATGACATCAAGCAGTTGCGCCATCGTGTTGGCCTCCACTCCAGTCCCGCAGATCGTCCAGATCGTCCAGATCGTCTTGTCGGGTCGGTTCGTGCTTTCGCTAGTCTTAGAATAGCCACGCGCCGTCTCGCAACCGTTACGAGAAGCGTTACGGCGTTGAATCCGCATCCACACCGGTCTCGCGCTGGTCTCGCGATGATGATCCAGCGCGGTTCATAGGTCAGGATGTGGCGCGTCCGCATGGTCGTGCGACGGCCGCTCGGCCCTGGCCAGCCAGAGCGAGACGTGCTGTGGCCGCATCGTGTGGTGGGCGACATCCACCAGTCGCTGGGTCAGCTCGCCAAGGTCCAGCTCGTTGCGCAGGCTGGCGGCGAATGTCGCGGCGATGCGCGCGGCGTCGTAGCGCCTGCGATAAAACTGCCGGTCAATCTCCGTCTGGATGCGCTTCCGCAGCGGCTGGAAGAGCGCCGCCGCCCCCAACGTGGAGATGACCAGCGCGAACGACGAGCTGGCGTTCACGCCAGCGACCGCGCGCAGCAACAGTTGCATCGCGCCCACCGCCAGGGCATAGGCGCTGCCGAGAATCACGGTCAGCGCGGAATAGACCAGCGTGAACTTAATCAGGCGGTCTATGTCGAACAGGTTATGCCGCAGGATGGCGATGGCGATGGTAATGGGGATGGGCAGCGACGCGCAGATCACGACGACCAGCGCCACCAGCGCAAAGCGCAAATCACTCTGGCCGACGCGACCCTGTGAGAGCGCGACGATCTGCTGCGCGCTGGCGGCCAGGATGCCCACCAACGCGCAGACGAATCCCAGCGCGACCCACTTGCTCTGCTGGCGTTGCAGCGGCGTGGCGTCCCACAGGTAGCGATAACTCTGCGCGCAGACGCCGACGCCAAACCAGGCGATCCAGATGACGTAGGAGATGATGATGAGCTGCGGGCGGCGCGAGAAGATTGGCTCGGCGAAGATGAAGAAGCATGCCACCCACGCCAGCCACCACGGCGCGACCCAGCGCGCCCAGCGCGGCGACCAGTCGCCGGAGGGGAAGAGCAGGGCAAACAGCAACAGCGCCGCCCATCCAACCGCCTGGAGCAGGGCGGGCGTAACACGCCAGATCGGCGTCGCGCTCATAATGGCGTAGGCGGCGCCAGGCAGCGCGGCCCCAAACGCCAGCAGAAACAGCGACATCAGGATGGCGCGCGTCTCGTCATGGCGCCGCCAGAACATCAGCCCGGCGAGCGCGAAGTAGACGCACGCCCCGCCGATCATCAGCGTCGCGGCCCCAGCGATCAGCGCGCCGCGCGGCGCCGTGATGTCGCCCGGACGCAGCGTGCGCGCGGCTGGAATCAGGCGACCCAACTCAGCGAGCCGCGTGGGCAGCGAGATGGCGAAGAGCGCCAGACACAGCGCGCACACCACGCCCCAGCTCACTCGCGCGCTGGTCAGCGCCAGGCTGGGTATGACGCTGGGCGCCGCTGCGGTGGTGCGCAGGCGCTCAGGTGGGACCGACGGCGCCTGCATCTGGCGACTCCTGATCGTCCGCGCTGATTGGCGTGGTTGAATAGCATGTGTCGCCAATCTATCACGTCGGCGTGTCGCTGCCATACGCAATTACGCTGATCGTCGCGCGACAGCAAGCGCGCGGACTGTCAGGCGAGCGCCCGCGCCCGCGCTCAGCGCCGCTCGCTCGTAGGCCTCCGCAGCCAGAGCGTCGCCTGAGTGGGCTGCACCGTCTCGTGAACCACCTCGATCAGCCGCTCGCGCAGCTCCGCCAGATCAATGTTCTGGCGCAGGCTCTCCGCGAAGGCGCTCACGGTAGCGGTCGCGTCGTACTTGCGGCGATAGAAGCGCTGGTCAATGCCGCGCTGCAGCGCGCGACGCAGCGGCTGGAAGAGCGCCGCCACGCCGAGTGTAGCCGCGACCAGGAACAGCGAGTTGACTTCGCGCGAGCCGTTGAGGGCGACGACCGCCACCTGCAGGACGAGGATCGCCACTAGATAGAGCGCCGCCAGCGCCGTCGAGAGCACGCCGTAGACCAGCAGGCGGTTGATGAGCGCATCCACATCGTACAGGCGATTGCGCGCGATGGCGATGGCCATCGAGATAGGCGCGAGGAGAAAGGTGAGCGAGATCAGGCTGGTGAGCGTCTCATCGCGGAGTGGTCCAGGTACGCCGGTCAGCTCGACCGCCAGCGGATAGCCAAACTCCAGGCCGAGGTAGCAGATCAGCGCCAGCGAGACGCCCAGGATCACCCAGCGCGTCTGCTGGCGCTGGCGCGGCGTGGAGACAAACCGATAGCGCCAGGCCTGCGCCGCTACGACAACCAGCGTGAAGCCGAAGAAGCCCGCGAATTGCAGCAAGGGCGGGAGTGTGGTGACATCAGCGCCGGAGCGTGTAAAGAAGAACTCCGGAATCTGGAGGACGATCCATGCCGCGACGATCCAGCGCGTGATGGGCGGCTGGAAGTCGCCATCCGGGAAGACAAAGACGAAGATGCTCAGGCAGGCCGAGCCGAGAAAGCGCAACACCCCTACGGGCAGCCACCAGCCCGCCAGGGTGGTCAGCGCTAGCGGAGTATTGGGAAAGCGCCCGACGCCGAAGGTGAGGAGGGTCAGCGCCGTGAAGATGGCCATGCGGTCGCCGGGCCTTCGCCAGAAGACGATCGCCGCCAGCGCCAGCCACACCAGAGCGGTGAAGGCGTCGAGCACGACCAGATACCCCGCCGTCAGCGCGCAATGCTGGCCAGCGCAAGCCCCGACGAGCTGGTCGTAGTGCAACGGCATGGCCGCGACGAAGACGCCGACCACGACGACCGCGAAGAGCAGCAGCGCCAGCCAGAGCAGCGGCAGCGCGCGCGTCGGGCGGCGCGGCGCGCTGCCGATCTGGCCGACGTCGTCGAGGGAGTGGGCCATCGTCTGCTCCAGCCTGCGAGGGGTCAGTCATCTCCAACCCACAGTGTAGCAGAAGGCGCCACTCAGCCGCTGTCACCACGCTCACATCTCCGCGGCTGGTCGCTCAGCGCGCGTGGCAGGCTCGGCCAGCTCGGCTGGCTCAGATGATCCACAGACGGTCGCTGGCAAAGGCTGCCAGCGCGCGCTGCTGCTCCGGCGAGCTGACGGCGCCGGGGCGAAAGGCACGCAGGTGTTCCAGCGCTTGCTCGACCGTCGCGCCCTGGCGGATGAGGTAGGCCGCCAGCATGCAGGCCGTGCGGCCCTCGCCAATGCGGCAGTGGACCAGCACACCACGCTCCGCCGCGCGCTGCTGGTCTATGAAGTCGAGCGCCGCCAGAAAGTCGGCCTCGGTCGGCGCGGTCTGGTCGTCAATCGGCAGGTGCAGCCAGGCGAACCCGTGGCGTTCGAGCGCCTGCGACGACAGCGGCGTCTCAGTCAGCGAGAGGATCGCGCCGATGCCCTGATCGCGCAGCCAGAGCAGATCGTCGTCCAGCGCTTCGCCCTGTGTTTTACCGGCTGGGATCGAGCCGCGCACGCTCATCTCGCCACCGGGGCGGGCGCTCCCCGCGATGTCGCCCTGAAAGAGCCAAAAGAAGTTTCGCACCGCCATAGCAACGCCTCTGCCTGTCGAACACGTCTCGCGCACCGCGACAACGCCAGGGTACGCCACCGAGCGCGTGGATCGCGCCGCGCGTTTGGCGAGGCGAGCGCCTGGCCGTTGGACCAGGGCCGCGCCGCGCTGGCGGCTTCAAATGAGTCTGGGCCACGACGTTGACGAGGCCAGATTGATGCGTTACCATCAATGCGCTATGGCGTGCCACGGCCAGGCATGCCCTCGCAAGCAACCCACAGCGCTTCCTCGCCCGCGCGCAGTGATAAAGGGATTGGCATGGATCTGATACATGTGTTGCTGCTGGCGCTCCTGCAGGGTGTGACGGAGCTGTTCCCGGTCAGCAGCCTGGGCCACACCGTCATCATCCCAGGCATCCTCGGCTGGAAGGAGACGCTGGACAGCCCTACCTTCCTGCCGCTGCTTGTGACACTGCACCTGGGGACGTCGGTGGCGCTGCTGACCTTCTTCTGGCGCGATTGGGTGCAGTTGCTGCGCGGTGGGCTGCGCACGGTCGTCGCGGGCCGCTTCACACCCGATGTTGATCCCGATGGCTACGGGCGGCAGCTCGCGCTGGTGGTGGTCGGCACGATCCCGGCGGGCATCATCGGCCTGCTCTTCCAGCATCAGCTCGAAGCTGGATTTAGCATCCCGATTCTGGCCGCGGCGTTTCTGGTGGCCAATGGCGCGGTGCTGCTGGCGGGCGAGCGGCTCTGGCGAGGGCAGCGGCTGCGCGAAAAGGAGATCGCGGCGCAGGCGCCCATGTTCGCGGCGGTGGGGCGCTCACTGAATGAGATGTCATTCAAGCAAGCGGCAATCATCGGATTCGCGCAGAGCTTCGCGCTGATTCCGGGCTTCTCGCGCTCCGGATTAACGATGGTGACGGGCATGGCCAACGGGCTGAGCCACGAGGCCGCCGCGCGCTTCTCCTTCCTGCTGGCCACGCCGATCATCCTGGCAGCGGGCGTACTGGAGATCCCGAAACTGCTGGCGCATCAGTATCGCGCCGACCTGCCAATCGCCTTGGGCGGCGGCGTCGTCGCGGGGATCGCGGCCTACCTCAGCGTGCGCTTCCTGATGAAGTACTTCGAGACCAACCGACTCGATCCCTTCGCCTACTATTGTGTGGCGGCGGGAGCGTTGGCATTCCTCTACTTCCTGCTCCAGTTCCTGGGCATCATCCCCGCCTGAGGCCAGAGGCGACCAACGCGCGGCTGTGCGCTCTGCCCAGCCGCATGCATGCAAGGGAGACATCTTCCACCATGAGAAATCCGTGGGTAGTAGGTGGCGTGATCGCCGCCATCTGCGTCGCGCTGGCTATCTACTATGCCATCCCTGGCGTCTACCATGTCCTGACGTTTTCGGGTCCGCCAACCGCTCCGGCGCTCAAACATGTAATCCTCTTCGCCGCGCTGGCGGTCATCGCGCTGGTCGGCGCGCGCTTCGCCGCCAACTCCAGGCCGAGCGGACGATAGGGCTGGCCCATTCGCTGGCCCATTCGCTGGCCCATTCGCTGGCCCATTCGCTGGCCGCGCTGGCAAGGGATGGGCGCCAGATGGTACGCTAGTGAGACGAGAGCGCCCGCTGGTTGGGCGCCCGGCGATGAGGCTCGCCGAAAACCGTGACGCTCGCTGGAGCGTCGCTGATGGCTTCTACTCCGGTGTGTCGGCTCTCTGTCCAACGCGACGGGGGCCGCGGTCCGCTGTAGAGGCTATTTTTGTGCGCGTTTTCAGGCGAGCGCATGCGCCGCGCGACATCCGTGAGGGACTGCGACAACGTGATACGTAAGCTTCTCCTCGTGCTGGCAGGCGGGTTCTGCGGCGCGGTGACACGCTACCTGCTGTCGGCGCCGCTGCTGGCGCTGGCGGGCGCGCTGCCCGGCGCGCATGCGGGCTTCCCCTACGACACCCTGCTCATCAACCTGTCTGGCGCGTTTCTGATCGGCCTGCTGTTTGGCGCGTTCGAGCATGGCGCGCCCATCTCGCCCGACCTGCGCCTGACGCTGGGTACAGGATTCCTCGGCGCCTACACCACGTTCAGCTCGTTCATGGTCGGCGCGGCCAGCCAGCTCCAGCGCGGTGAATCAGTAGCGGCGCTGCTCTATCTGTGCGGGGCGATGTGCGGCGGCATGGCGCTGGCCTTCGCGGGCTTCGCGCTCGCCGGATGGCTCGTGGAGTGGCAGCGCGCAGCGAGCCTGCGCGCACAAGAGGCGGCGGAACGAGCGCTGGTCGAGCGAGACTGGGCAGACGCGGCGCTGGACGAGGTGGCGCGCGATCAGCGGCGAATCCACGATGAGCCATTCGCCGAGCTAGAGGGACGCGCGCGATGAGTGGTCTGTGGCTGATAGCTGGCGTCGGGCTGACGGGCGCGCTGGGCGCCGCCGCGCGCTACCTGATGGTCGAGTGGGTGGCGCGCTGGCGCTTGCGGCGCTTCCCGCTGGCGACCTTCCTCATCAACGTCTCTGGCGCCTTCGCGCTGGGGTTCATCACCGCCGCCTTCGCCGGGGATGCGCAGCTCGACACGCGGCTGCTGCTGGGCGTGGGCTTTCTGGGCGGCTACACCACCTTCAGTACGCTCAGCTACGAGACTGTCGCGCTGGCGCGTCGCGGCGACACGCTGACCGCCTGGCTGAATGTCGGCGGCTCGCTGCTGGCGGGCTTGGTAGCCGCCGCGCTGGGGCTGGCGCTCGGCCTGGGCGTCGGCCATCTTGGCTGAGGTCAGCGACGCCGCGCGAGCAGTACACTACGCTTCATTGACCCAGGCGCGCTATGATTCATAGCGAGCGAACGAAGCATAGTCCGAGCCGACACTGAGGCGCGAGTGGCATCGTTACTGCGCGGCGCAATCGGGTGGCGCGCTGAGTCGCCTGAGCACAAACTGGGTTGCTGATCACATTAGAGGCAACCCCAATCGCAGAGAACGGATGCGCGAGATGGATGATCGCAATCGCAAGACGATCGAAGAGTTTCGAGCCAATCACGGCCTGGTCGGCGGCGTGTGGGAGGGTCGGCCGCTCCTCTTGCTCACGACGACTGGCGCCCGGAGCGGCCAACAACGCACGAAGCCTGTCATGTACCTGCGCGAAGGCGACCGCGTGTTCGTTTTCGCCTCTAAGGGCGGCGCGCCGACCCATCCCGACTGGTATCGCAACCTCCGCACCCATCCAGACGTCACTGTCGAGATTGGCGACCAGACCTATCCAGCCACCGCCAAACCAGTGACGGGCGCCGAGCGCGATCAGATCTATGCGCGGTGGGCGGGGCAGTATCCGCAGTTCCGCGCATACCAGGAGAAGACGACGCGCATCATCCCGGTGATCGAGCTGGAACCACGCGCGGCCTGAGCGCCGTGACGTGCGCCAGCCTATTCCATCAGCTTGCCCGTCATGAATCGTATGCCCAGGTAGCATTGGAGCGCGAGGCCAACGCAGATCAGTGCGACACGCCAGCGTGGGTGGCGCTCCAGCACGACGCCGAGCGCCGGGAACAGGGGAATCGAGGCCATCAGATAGCGGCCTGGCCCCTGATAGACCTGGGTCGCGGGCGGCGCGGCGGGCTGCGCGACGCAGAGATAGATCAGGCCCAGCATATAGAGCGTGTACATGATGGGCATGCGGCGCGCCAGCGCGATGACGGCGCCGGTCGCCGCCACCAGGCAGAGCACATCCAGCACCATGACCGTCTGCTTCCAGCCACCGAGTGGCGCGCGGAAGATGCCGATGACCTCGCGCGGGAACGACACCCAGACTGGCATGCTGACCAGCCCCCAGTAGTCACGGCGCACGTTCACGATCAGCAGCGGATGGTGAAAGTGGATGCCCGCGAAGACGCCCAGCCCCAGTATGAAGGCCGGAACCGCCGCGACCGCCAGCACACCTTGCCAGTGCGTGCGCGCCGCGCTCCACAGGTTCAGCAGCCAGTGGTGAGCGACCTGCAGACGACCCGCCCGCAGCAGAGCGCGCCACTGCTCAGGCTGCAGCAGCCCGCGTTGCCGCAGCCACTCCCACGCCAGCGGAATAATCAGCGCGGCGCCGGTCGGGCGGGTAGCGCCTGCCAGCAGCGCCATCACCCCGGCCCAACGCCAGCGACCCTGGCGCGCGAAGAGCAGGCAGAGCGCGCTGAAGGTGATGAACAGCCCTTCGGTATAGGCGGCGACCAGGAAGAAGCTCCACGGATAGATCAGGAGCGCCAGCATGGTCCAGCGCGCCATGCCAGCGTCACGCGCCTCCCAGGCGGCGAACCCACCCACGGCGATCAGCGCCGCGAGCGCGCTGAGGTTGGAGACGAGCAGCGCGGCAACCAGCATATTGCCGCCAGTGAGGAAGCTGAAGAGCTTGATGAGCGCCGGAAAGAATGGGAAGAACGCGATCTGCTGCGGAATATGATAGCCGTAGGTGGCGATGCTGATGTACCAGTTGGTGTCGAATCGCTGCCAGACGCCCAGGAAGCCCGGGCCGCGTGTCGAACCCGGAAACTGCGGCAAGATCCCGGCGAGCGGGGTCAATAACAGATAGGCGAGCCGCGACACCGACCACGGCAGCAGCGCGCCGAGCGCGATGACCCGCCACGGCACGGCCATCGGCGCGGCGGCGTTCGCTGGCGCTAGCGGCATGACTACGCGCGGCAGGCGCAGCGCCGTCTCGGTGCCCTCGACGCCTTCGGCGCCCTCGACGCCTTCGGCGCCGTCCGAGCGCATATCCTTCATAGCGAACAATCCTGTCGCAACACGCACGCGGCGGGCGGCGCGGAAACCCGCGCGCAACGAACGCGCGAAATGACTTCTCGTCAGGTAAAACGCACGAGCAGGCTCGATGCGCCCTCCCTGACGAGAAGTGGGGTATAGCCGCGCGAACGCTAGGCGCCCTGGTGGTCGGCGACCGCCGCGCTGGCTGGCCACAGCTCCAGCGAGCGCTCGCCGATGATCTTGCTGGCCTGGGCGATGAACTCGTCTAGCGGCAGCGCGCCCAGGTTCTCATTCGAGCGCAGGCGCAGCGCCACCGCGTCGGCAGCGGCCTCTTTGTCGCCGACGACCAGCATGTATGGGATCTTGCGCAGTTGGGCGTCGCGCACCTTGGCGTTCATGCGCTCTTTGCGGTTGTCCACTTCCGCGCGGATGCCTGCCGCCTGGAGCCGCCGCAGCACGGCGCTGGCATACTCGCCATGCTTCTCATCCGAGATCGGGATGACCACCGCCTGCACAGGCGAGAGCCAGGCCGGGAAGGCGCCTGCATAGTGCTCGATCAGCACACCCATGAAGCGCTCCGACGATCCCATGATGGCGCGATGGATGACCGCCGGGCGGTGCGCCTGCCCATCCTCGCCGGTGTACTCCATATCGAAGTTCTCGGGGTGGAAGAAGTCGAGCTGGATCGTCGAGAGCTGCCACTCGCGGCCCAGCGCGTCTCTGGCCATCAGATCCATCTTCGGCCCATAGAACGCCGCCTCGCCTTCGACGGCCTCGTACTCCACGCCCTTGCTATCCAGCGCGGCGCGCAGGTCGGCGACCGCCGCGTTCCAGATCTCGGCATTGCCGTGGTACTTCGTCGTGTCGCTCATGTCGGGCAGCGAGAGACGCATGTGGTAGCTCGTCATGCCGAACGTGCCAAGAATCTCGCGTACCAGATCAACGATTTCGCCGAACTCGGACTGAATCTGGTCATGGCGCACGAAGATGTGGGCGTCGTCCTGCGTGAGCGAGCGCACCCGCGTCAGCCCCGACAGCTCACCCTGCTTCTCATAGCGATAGAGCGTCGCGAACTCCGCGTAGCGGATCGGGAACTCGCGATAGCTGTGCCGCTGAGAGTTATAGAGCGTGAAGTGCGAGGGGCAGTTCATCGGCTTCAGCTCGAAGCTGTTGTCCAGAATCTCCTCGGCCGTCTCGCCATCGTGCGTGTCGCGCGTCTCGTCCATCGGCGGGAACATAGACTCGCGATAGTGGTACCAGTGCTTCGAGCGCTTGAAGAGCCGCACGCGCGCGATGTTGCTCGTCCAGACGTGCTGGTAGCCATGGCGCTCCTGCGTCTCGCGCACGTACTTTTCCATCTCGTGGCGCACGATCTCACCGTGTGGCAGGAAGAGCGGGATGCCCGGCCCAATGTCCTCGCTGAACGTGAAGAGGTTCAGCTCGCGTCCCAGTTTGCGATGGTCGCGCTTGCGCGCCTCTTCGAGCTGCCAGAGGTACTGATCCAGCTCCTCCTGCGTGTTCCAGGCCGTGCCGTAGATGCGCGTCAGCATCTGGCGATGCTCGTCGCCGCGCCAGTAGGCGCCCGCCGTCCGCATGATCTTGATCGGGCCAATCTGGCCCGTGCGCTCCACATGCGGGCCGCGGCAGAGATCGAGGAATGGTCCCTGCTGATAGATGCCCACCTCGGCATCGGGCAGGTTCTCGATGATCTCGATCTTGTAGGGCTGGTCATGCTTGCGGAAGTAGTCCAGCGCCTTCTTGCGCGACCAGCGGCTCTGCTCGAAGGGATGGTTAGCGGCAATGCTCGCGCGCATGCGCTCCTCGATCGCCGGGAAGTCATCGGGTGAGATGGGGCGCGGTAGCTCCATGTCGTAGTAGAAGCCGTCTTCGATGGCTGGCCCGATGGCGAACTTGACACCGGGAAACAAATCCTGAATAGCCTCGGCCATCACATGCGCGGCGCTGTGCCGCATGCGCTGGATGGGCGAGTATTTGACCGATGAGTTCAGCTCTTCTTCAACTGACATGGGAGGCTCCGTTCGTTCTGTTCGTTCTAGATATGCCGGACTGTCGGGACTGTCGAGGCTGTTCGGCGGACATCAGGGTGGCGCCGACCGCGCTAGACACACGGCGGCGCTGGGCGGTCGCGGTGAGCAGGTTGAGCAGCGCCCAGCAGTGGGCCAGCCGTGCCGATGGCTCATGCGCCTGGAGCGCCAGCCGCACGCGCCAGGCGACCGCGGGCGCGGCCGCTTCGAGCGCGCTCAGCGCATCAGGCGCGACGGATGACGACACGCGCTGGTCTCTGGCCCACAGGTCGAGCAGCGCGGCAAGCGCGCCATCGAGCAGCAGCGCGGCGCGGTCGGGATCGGCTGGCAGCGCCCGCTCGGCTGCGATCAGGCGGGCGATGACGCGCGCCCGCTCACGTTGAGATACGCCGTTCTGGTAGGAACGCATGGATTGCTTACAGTGACGGTTCCGATTGGAAGCGCTGTGTGAATGGCAGTGGGCTGACATGAGAATCTTCGCCTTTCTGTGCGGGTCAGAGACGTAGAGCATCGTTGCGGAGCGCGGCCTCAGGCGGCGCACGCCTCGCAGCGGGTGGCGCCGTCAGCGGCGAGCTGACGGATCTGCGTCTCTTTCCCGTACTGCCAGATTGGCGACCAATAGGACTGGCCCATGTCACACGACCTCTCGTGGCTGCTCGCACAGCTCCTCCCGCAAGACCTGCGGGCATACAAAAACGCTCTCTCGTCCACCGGGGACGAAAGAGCGCAGCCCTTCGTGGTTCCACCCACCATTTCGAGCGACGCGCTCATCACTGGAGAGGCGTTGCTCGCTCATAGCTGGCCGATAACGGAGCCACCGCAGCCGCCTGGCGCGACCCGGATGGTTTCCATGGGCGTCGCTCGGGGCTGTGCTGGCGGGTGGTATTCTCGCCGCGCGCGCTGTCGCATGGCTCTCAGCCGATGGCCATGTGTCTCTGTCAGGGGCGCCGCGATACTCGTCCCGCGTTTGTCGCAGTCTTGCGTTGTTATCCTCAGTGTAGCACGCGCGGCGATAGCCTCGCAAGCCGAGCGCACGCCGCGCGCACGCCAGGCGCGGCTCGCATGCGCGACAGGCGGGGCGCGTGCTACACTGGACTGGCGCCCGGCATGGTCGGGCCGAGCCGTATCGCTCGTTTGCCGCTGAAGTCGCGCTGGAATCGTGAGGATCGCTCGATGGATGAGACTCGCTCGTCGTTTGAACTGGCGCCCGACGCGCTGCGCCGACGAACCGACCCGACGCGCCTCCCGTTTCAGACGACCGCGAGCTTGCCGCTCCCGGCGGCCATCATCGGGCAGCGGCGCGCCCATGAGGCGATGGATCTGGCGCTGGCGATCCCCGACGGCTCCTATAATCTCTATGTCTCTGGCCTGCCCGGTGTCGGCCGCACTGACGCGGCCCTGGCGCTCGTGCGCGCCGCCGCCAGCCAGCGACATCCCACCAGCGACTGGGTCTATGTCTACAACTTCGAGCAGCCCGAGGAGCCACTGGCGCTGGAGCTGCCCGCCGGGCGCGGCCGCGCCTTCGCGCATGACGTGCAGGCGTATATCACCGCATGTCGCCGCGAGCTGCGCCGCGCCTTCTCGTCGGATGTCTACGAGCAGCGACGTGATGAGCTGCTGGCCGAGCTGCGCGCCCGGCGTGAGAAGCTGCTGGAGGCGCTGCGGGCCGAGGCGCTGGCGCTAGGTTTCAACGTGCGCGGCACGCCATCAGGCTTCATCATAGATGCGCTCGTCTTCCCGCCTGACAACGCGCCGCCGAAGCCGATGAGCGAAGAGATCTTCGACGCGCTGCCCGACGACGAGAAGCAGCAGGTGGTGGAGAACCACGAGAAGGTCGAGGCGGCGGTGGCGCACATGCTGCCGAGTGTGCGCGACATCGAGGAAGAGGCGCGCGGCGTCGTCGGCGCGCTCGACCGCGATGTCGCCGACAACGCCGTGCGGCATCTCTCTGAGCTGATCGCGGCGAGCAACGCCGGACATGTTGAGATTCAGGCCTATCTCAAGCGGCTGCGCGCCGACGTCGTGCTGCATGCGCGCACGCTGCGTGGCCCGCTGCCAAACGCGCCCAGCGAGGGCGGCGATGACGCCAGCAATGAGACGCCGACGCACGAGGCCGGGCCGCAGAATCCACACGGCCTGCCGCTGGATGACGACCTGCGCGATCCGCCCTCGCTGCGCTCGCTGCTGCGGCGTTATGGCGTCAACGTGATGGTGTCGCGCCCTGCCAAGGCTGAGGCGCCCGTGGTCGAGGAGACTAATCCCACCTACGCCAACCTGATTGGCCGCATTGACATGGGCATTCGCGAGGGGCTGACCTTCACCGATCACATGATGCTGAAGCCCGGCGCCATGCACAAAGCGGTCGGCGGCTTTCTCGTCTTGCAGGTCCGCGACGTGCTCTCGCAGCCGCGCTCGTGGGAGGCCATCAAGCGCATGGCGCGCTTCGGGCAGATTGAGCTGGAGAACGAGTCGCAGTCGGGCGGCGCGTCGCCGGGCAGCGCGACGATCCGCCCGCAGCCGATTCGCGCCGACGTGAAAGTCATCCTGATCGGCGATCCGCAGCTTTATGCTGAGCTGGCAGAGCGCGATCCAGAGTTCCACGAGAACTTCAAGGTGCGCGCCGACTTCGATTACGAGATGCCGCGCGACACCGACGGCGAGCTGGCCTATGCCCAGGTGGCGGGCGCCGCCGCGCGCGCGAAGGGCTATCCGGAGTTCACCAGCGAGGCGGTGGCGCTGGTGATCGAGGAGGGCAGCCGCTGGGCGCAGCACCAGGATCGGCTCTCGGCGCAGCTCGATGACGTGCGTGACCTGTGCGTCGAGGCCAGCTATTTCGCGCGACGCGCGGGCGAGAGCCTGACCCGCGCACAGCATGTCTCCACCGCCGTGCGCGCGCGTGACGAGCGCGCCGGGCTGGCGCGCGAGAAGCTGGAAGAGGAGATCCTCCAGCAGGAGGTGCTGATCTCGACACTGGGCGCGGCGGTTGGCCAGATCAACGGGCTGTGGGTGAAGGAGATTCAGGGCTACGAGTTCGGACTGCCCTCGCGCATCACCGCGACCGTCTCGCCGGGGCTGGCAGGCATCGTGACGATTGATCGCGCCGCCGACCTGAGCGGTCCGCTGCACACCAAGGGTGTGCTGACGCTGGCGGGCTACCTCGCCGGGCGATTCGCCCGCGACTTCCCGCTCAGTCTGGCGGCCAGCCTGACCTTCGAGCAGGTCTATGGCGGCGTGGATGGCGATAGCGCCTCGTCCGCGGAACTCTACGCGCTGCTCTCGGCGCTGGCGGACGTGCCGATCAAGCAATCGCTGGCCGTCACTGGCTCGGTCAACCAGCGCGGCGAGGTTCAGGCGATCGGCGGGCCGACCTATAAGATCGAGGGCTTCTTCCGCATCTGCGCGCAGCGCGGGCTGACGGGCGAGCAAGGGGTCATCATCCCAAAGGTCAACGCGCGCAACCTGATACTGCGCGACGATGTGATCGAGGCGGTGCGCGCGGGCCAGTTCCACATCTACGGCGTGGACTCCATCGAAGAGGGTATGCAACTGCTGACGGGCATTCCCTTCGGCACGAAGACCAGCGACGGGCAGTACCTGGCGGGAACCATCGCCTCGCGCGTCTTGCAGCGGCTGCGGAGATACAGCGAGCTGGTGCGGCGCTACGGGCTGCCTTTCAGCGAGGGGCCGCGCGGGTAGGAACTGGGGTTTACCCGCCAGGACTTGTGATACTGCACCTACGCCGGTCGTTCCAGCCGTAGCGGCATGACGGTAAACATGCCGCTCGCCTGATACGCGTCCAGACAGACGGCCCTCCCCCGACGCGCTTCCCACACACTTGACAGCGCGGCGATCTCAGTCTATCATTGTGAATGAATGTTCATTCACTACGACGAATGATCATTCATGCGATGGAAGGGTGAAGCATGCCAGTGGCCAACGACCCCACGGATCCCATTCAGGCGATCCAGGCGCAACTCGCCGCCGCTCGGCGGACGCAAATCCTCGATGCGGCGACACGGGTCTTTGCCAGCAAGGGGTTCAACCGCGCGACCATTCGCGATGTCGCGCGGGATGCGGGCATCGCCGACGGCACGATTTACAACTACTTCGCGAACAAGACCGACCTGCTCTTTGGCCTGCTCGACCGCCTCAACGACACCGAGCGCCGGCCAACCAGCCTCGCCCTGGCAGGGGACGCATCGGTGGCGGGCTTCTTCCGCGCCTATCTGCGCGAGCGCGTCGAGGCGCTATGGTCCAACGCCGACCTGTTGCGCGCCATCCTGCCGGAACTGCTGGCGAATCCTGACCTGCGCGCCCGCTACTTCGACGAGGTCATCGCGCCGACGATGGCGCTGGGGGAGGGAGCCATTCAGGCGCTGGTATCGGCGGGCCAAGCGCGCGATGTAGACGCCGCGCTCACCGCGCGCACGCTGGCAGGAGCGCTGCTCGGCCTGATGGTCTTGCAGCTGCTCGGCGATCAGACGCTGGCGGCGCGCTGGCGCGAGATCCCAGACGCGCTCGCTGATCTGCTGCTCCCTGGCCTCACGACGCCAGATGCCACTCGCGACGACGCGAGCTGATAGGTGAGCGGGCGCCTGACTCCTGCGGCGCGCCGCGACAGAAACGAGCGATGGTGTGACCGACAGCGACTATGCGATCCGCGCCGACGGCCTGACAAAGCGCTATGGCGCGCTCATAGCAGTGGAGAACGTCTCCCTGCGTGTCGGGCGCGGCGAGATTTACGCTTTCCTCGGCCTCAATGGCGCGGGCAAGACGACTACCATCCGCATGCTGCTCAGCATGATCCGGCCAAGCGCTGGAGTGGCGTTCCTGCTGGATCAGCCAGTGCGCCCCGACGCGCGCGAGCTGTGGGCGCAGGTTGGCTACCTGGTCGAGACGCCGCACGCCTATCCCGAATTGACGGTGCGCGAGAATCTGGAGGTGTTCCGTCGCCTGCGCGGGCTGCGCGACGTTCACATCGTGGACCGGACCATCGAGCGGCTCGCCCTCACGCCCTATGCCGACCAGCGCGCCGGGGCGCTCTCGCTCGGTAACGCGCAGCGACTGGGACTGGCGAAGGCGTTGCTGCATGATCCGGCGCTTCTGCTGCTTGATGAGCCAACCAACGGGCTGGACCCGGCGGGTGTCGTCGAGGTGCGCACGCTGCTGCGCGAGCTGGCGCGCGAGCGCGGCGTCACCATCTTCCTGTCGAGTCACTTGCTCGGCGAGGTCGCGCGCATCGCCACCCGCTTCGGCGTGATGCATCAGGGACGGCTGCTGGAGGAATTGAGCGCGGCGGAGATGGAGCGCCAGCGTGTGCGCTGGCTGCGCGTGGACGCGCGTGATCGCGCGGGCGCCCGCGCGATGCTGCGCTCGGCTGGTCTGGTGGTCGAGGGCGGCGCACGGAATGATGGGAATGAGTCGAGCGAGATCGCTGATGCGCTCTGCCTTTCCGATCCACACACGATTGCACATCCTGAAGAGGTGGCGCGCAGGCTGGTTGAGCAGGGGATTGCGCTCACCCGCCTGAGTGTCGAGGAGGAAGATCTGGAGTCGCAGTTCCTGCGGTTGGTTGGCGCGGCGCCGAGAGGAGACGAGGGAGATGAGCATGCTCGCTGAACTCAGCGCGGCGCTGTGGGCCGAGACGCTGAAGGCGCGGCGCGTGCGCATGCCGCTGCTGACGCTGGCTGGCTTCTCGCTGGCCCCGCTGGTGGGCGCGCTCTTTATGAAGATTTTGCTCGATCGCACATGGGCCGCCCGGTTCGGCGCGCTGACCACCAAGGCACAGTTCTCGGCGGCGCATGGCGACTGGCCGACGTACCTGGGACTGCTCACGCAGGCGCTGGCGGTGGGTGGCTTCATCGTATTCACCCTGGTCGTCATCTGGCTCTTTGGGCGCGAGTTTAGCGACCAGACCGCGAAAGATCTACTCGCCCTCCCCACCCCGCGTGCGGCGATGGTGACGGCGAAGCTCTTGCTTGCCACCTGCTGGTGCGCCCTGCTCGCGCTCTGGATCTATCTGCTCGGTCTCGCGCTGGGCGCGCTGCTCAGGTTGCCCGGCTGGACGACAGATGGGTGGCTCCGTGCGACGGCGGTCTACGCGGCGACAGCGAGCCTGACCATCGCGCTCACATTACCGCTCGCGCTAGCCGCCAGCGCGGGGCGCGGCTACCTCCCCGCGATTGGCGCGATGGTTCTGCTAGTCTTCCTGGCGCAAATCCTCTCTGTGCTGGGTCTTGGTCCCTGGTTCCCCTGGGCGGCGCCTGCGCTGCTCAGCGGCGCGGCTGGCTCCGACGCTCAGAACCTCGGCATGGGCAGCTACCTGTTCACCGCCGCGGTCGTTGCAGGGTGCGTCGCGGGCCTCGTCGTCTGGTGGCGCGACGCCGACCACATCTAGTGTGCGCTGCCGCGCGTCGCGCAACGGTTACGGGCGCCAGTTCACCCGCGCTCGGCCAGCCCCAGGCGCTCCAGCGCGACGGCGACGCCATCTTCGGCGTTGCTCAGTGTGGTCTCGGCGGCGTAGGGCAGCAGGGCGGGCATCGCGTTGGCCATCGCGATGCCCAGGCCAGCCGCCTCCAGCAGTGGGATGTCGTTCTCGCCATCGCCGAAGGCTACCACCGCTGCGCGTGGCACGCCCAGCCGCGCGATCAGCTCGTGCAGCGCGACGCCCTTGCTGACGCCCGGCGCCATCACCTCCACGAATTCGCTGGTGGTGCGTGTCACCGTCAACGTCGCGCCGATGCGCTCCAGCAGGCCATCGAGCAGGGCGCGCAGGCCGGGTTGGTCGCCCGTCATCAGGAACTTGAGGGGCGGGGCGATTGAGGAGGAGTCGAGCCGCGCGATATGGCGCAGCGCTGGCTCGTGGTAGGCAGCCAGCGTCGTATCAAGCGGCCCGTGCGGCGCGTCGGTGTAGATGGCGTCGGTGGTGTACCAGGCGATGCCCATCTTCGGCGCACAGGCGCGAATTGCGGCCAGCGCCTCAGCGGCCTGCGCGCCAGAGAGCGGCCAACTGGCGATGGGCGCTCCGGTCGCGGCGTCCATCAGTGCGGCGCCATTGCAGGTGATGTGGACGCCGCCCACCGCCAGCTCGGCCAGCAGCGGGCGCACTGAGACGAGTAGTTTGCCCGTTGCCAGGCAGATGCGGGCGCCGCGCCGCTGCGCCGACTGGATCGCCGAGCGCGTGCGCGGCGTGAGCGCATGCGTGGGATCGAGCAGCGTACCGTCTACATCGAGCGCGATCAGGCGGTAGGGTGAGTCAGCCATGCGCTACAGACTGCCCGCGTAGATCATCAGCCCGCCATCCACGAACAGCGTTGTGCCGGTGACATAGCTGGCCTGATCGGTGGCCAGCCAGACGACGGCGTTGGCGATGTCTCCCGGAGTGCCGATGCGCGCGAGCGGAATCTCGCCGAGCAGAGCGGCCTTGCGCGCGGGATCATTCAGCGTGGCGGCGTTGATGGGCGTGGCGATGGCGCCCGGCCCGATGTTGACGATGCGGACATTGTGCTTGGCCAGCTCATTGGCCAGCGTGCGAGTCAGCATGCGCAGCCCGCCCTTGGCAGCGCAGTAGACGGAGTTGCCGACCATCGGCAGCTCCTCGTGGACCGAAGAGATATTGATGATCGCGCCGCCGCCGCCCTGCGCGATGAACTGGCGCCAGGCGGCCTGCGCGGCGAAGAACGCGCCTTTCAGATCAACCGCGATCTGGTGATCCCACTGCTGCTCGGTGACGAACTCGAAGGGCGTCGGCTGCTCGACGCCTGCGTTGTTGACGAGGATGTCGAGCCGACCGTAGGCGCTGACGGCCTGGGCGATCAGCCGCTGCACATCGGCCACCTGCGAGACATCGGCCTGTACCACCTGCGCCTTGCCGCCCGCTGAGGTGATCTCGGCGGCAATGGTGTCAGCGGCGTCGCGGTGCGAGAAATAGTCCAGCGTGACGGCGGCGCCCTCCGCTGCCAGGCGCCGCACGATCCCCGCGCCGATGCCGAGTGATCCGCCCGTGACGACGGCGACTTTGCCTTCGAGTTGCATACGGTCCTCACTTCCTCGCTGCTACGATGACGCCTTTCGGGATGCGCGCAGGTTGGGCCAGAGTTAGGTCAGTGTCGGGCTGAGATCAGGCGGGCTGGGTGGAGAGTGCGCGCAGCCGCGGCAGAATCTCGCCCATGCGCTGAAGGGTCGTGGCGATGTCCTCCTCGGTGACGCTGTGGCCGAGCGTCAGCCGCAGCGCGCCGCGAGCCGCGCTGGCGGGAATGCCCATCGCCGAGAGCACATGCGACGGCTCGATGTCGCCCGTGGTGCAGGCGCTGCCGCTGGAGGCCGCGATGCCGACCAGATCAAGGTTGAGCAGCAGCGATTCGCCCTCCACGCCCGCCACGGTGAAGCTGGCGTGCTGCGGCAGTCGCTCAGTCGGATGCCCGGTCAGCCGCACATCGGGCAGCGCCAGCATGCCAGCGATCAGTTGGTCGCGCAGGGCTTGCAGGCGGGCGTTCTCCCGCTCGCGCTCGGAGCGGGCCAGTTCCAGCGCGTAGGCCGCGCCGACCACGCCAGGGACGTTCTCGGTGCCAGCGCGGCGGTTGCGCTCCTGCGAGCCGCCCAGCGTCTGCGGCTGCACACGCGTCCCCTGCCGCACGTAGAGCAGGCCGACGCCCTTGGGGCCATAGAACTTGTGGGCCGAGAGCGAGAGCATGTCTACCTGCAACGCCGCCACATCCAGCTCGATCTGCCCGCCCGCCTGCACGGCGTCAGTGTGGAATGGTACACGGCGCTCGCGGCAGATGCGGCCAATCTCGGCGATTGGCTGGATGGTTCCGATCTCGTTGTTGGCGTACATGATGGTCACGAGCGCGGTCTGGTCGGTGATGGCGGCCTCGACCTGCTCTGGCGTGACGCGCCCATACTCATCCACCGGCAGATAGGTGACACGATAGCCCTCCTGCTCCAGCCGCTCGCAGGTGCGCAGCACGGCGTGATGCTCGATGGCGGTGGTGATGATATGGTCGCCGCGCCGCCGCTGGGCATAGGCGATGCCCTTGATGGCGAGATTGTCGGCCTCGCTGCCGCCGCCCGTAAAGACGATCTCGGTCGGGCGGCAGTTGAGCGCGCGCGCCACCGCCTCGTGCGCCGAATCAATGGCGTCGAGGCTCTTGCGTCCCAGCGTGTAGATACTGCTGGGATTGCCAAAAAGCTCGCCGAAGTAGGGCAGCATGCGCGCGACGACTTCGGGTCGTGTGGGCGTGGTGGCCGAGTGGTCGAGATAGATCACACCGTTATCGAGCGCCATGAGGATCACATCCTCTCCTGTGCTGGCTGGGTCTGCTACGCGAAGGGCGGCTGCATATCGATAGGCGATCCGCCCGCTTCACAGCATAGCATACCGCGCGGGCTGG
>JAICVT010000105.1 GCA_025935235.1 Ktedonobacterales bacterium
GACGCCCCCAGCGGCGCGGAGGGCGCGCCAGCGGGGCGCGAGGCGGGCGCGCCCAGGCTCCCTGACAGGCCGCCGGACGGAATCCGGTCAAATGGCGACGACCCGTCCCTGCGCTGTCCGGGAACTGGCAGCGTCAGGGTCTCTTCGATCGGGTGCGCGAGCAGTTCCAGCAGATCGAGGATGATGACGACCTGCCCATTGCCCAGCGCTGTCGCGCCCGCCACGCCGCGCACGTCGCGCAGGTGCGCGCCGAGCGGCTTGGCCACGATCTCCTGCTGGCTGACGATGCCATCCACCACCAGCGCCACCTTGCGGCGGCCCGCGTTCACGATCAGCAGCGATGACCGCTCTTCCAGCGGGGCGGCTGGCGCGCTGAGATAGGTCGAGAGGCGCGCCAGAGCGTAGCGCTCGCCACGCACCAGCACCGCCGGATGCGGATCGTTGACCCGCTCGTAGTAGTCGAGCCGCCCAATCTGGTCCACGACCGCCATCGGAACCGCATAGGTGTGCGCGCCAGCTTTCACCAGCACCGCACGCGCGATCTGCAGGCTGATCGGGAACTTCAGTGTGAAGTCCGAGCCGACTCCGACTGTCGAATCAACTTCCACCGAGCCTTTCAGGCGGGCGGCGGCGTCGCGCACCACATCCAGACCCACGCCGCGGCCCGCCTCTTCGGTGACCGTTTCAGCCGTCGAGACGCCCGGCTGGAAGATCAGATTGAGCGCCTCGTGGTCGCTGAGGTTGGCATAGCCGTCAATCCAGCCCTTCGCGATGGCGGTCTGGCGCACGCGCTGTGGATCAATGCCCGCGCCGTCGTCGCGCACATCAATCACCACATGGTTGCCCTCGTAGGCCGCCGCCAGTGTGATCTTGCCCACGCGCGGCTTGCCCTTCGCCTCGCGCTGGTCGGGCCGCTCGATGCCGTGATTGACCGCGTTACGCACCAGGTGCAGCAGCGGCCCCTCGACCTCCTCGATCACCTTGCGATCAACCTCGGTCTCGCCGCCCTCGATGAAGAACTCGACCTCTTTGCCTTCTTTCAGCGCCGAGGCGCGCGCGGCGCGATAGAGTCGCGGCGCGAGCGAGCTGACCGGAACCAGCCGCAGCTTGAGCAGGCGATCCTGCACCTCGGAGCTGAGCCGCGTCTCACGCGCGAACGACAACTGGATCTCGCGGATCAGCGATTCCATCTCGTGATCGAGCGCCAGCACGTCGGTGACGGCCTCGCTCAGAATGCCAGAGAGGCGATGGAACTCGTTGTAGCGGTCCAGCTCCAGCTCGTGGAACTCGCGCAGGTGTTCCGGCCCGCCCGCGCCATTCGCGCGCGGGCCGCCAGTCGCGCGCTGACTGTTCCAGGGGAAGCGGAAGCCGCCAGCGGGTGGGGTCGCCGTCCCCGGTTGCTGCTGGAAGGCGCTCTGCCCGCTGGGCAGCATGAAAGTGGCGAACTGCGTCTCGAGCTGGCTGCCCACCTCGCGCAGACGCTCGCTAGCCTGCGTCGAGTCGCCCACCAGCTGGTATATGCGCCCGATGCGCTCTTCGAAGATTGAGCGGTTGACCAGCAGGTCGCCGAACAGCGTCACCAGCTCGTCGAGCTTGCTCAACTTGATGCGAACGCTGAGATCTTCTGTGCCATGTGCCGCAGCGGTCTCATCGGCATCCCCGCCCAGGTCAATCGCGACACTCTCGGCGGTCTGCTCCTCCGCGCCGCTATCGAGCAGGTTGACCATCGGCGGCGTACCGGTCAGTGTGGCATAGCGATCAATGAGCGCCTGCGCCGCCTCGCGCTGTTGCTGATTGGTCAGCTTCCCGGTAATCAGCCGATCCAGCGTCTCGGCGGTATCGAAGACCACGCTCAGCTCATCGGGCGAGAGCGCTCGCCCGTGCTCGGCGAGTTGGTCGAGCAGGTCTTCGGAGGCGTGCGCCAGGCTCTGCACCGGCACAAAGCCCATCATGCCGGCAGCGCCCTTGAGCGTGTGCATAGCGCGCCGCACCGTCTGGATGGCGTTGATGTCACCGGGCGAGCGCTCCAGATCGGCGATGCCGCTGGTGATGGTCTGTAGATGCTCCTGCGCTTCTTCGCGGAAGACCGCCAGCGTCTCGGGCGATTGCTCGTTCGTCACCTGCACCTGGCGCGCGGCGCGTGGCTGCGGGCGCACCTCCACGCCGCCGCCCGCGATCGAGACGGAGCTATCACCCATCCCTGGCCCGAGCGCCGAGAACATCATCTGGCGGCGAATCTGGACTTCCAGCTCCTGTCGGATGCGCTGCTCTTCTTCGCGGCGCACCTCGGCGGCGATCTCCTGGCGCACCTCGTCTTCGAGTGAGCGGCGCAGGTCTTCGCGCACAGTGCGCTCCATCTCGGCGCGCTGCCCTGGCGTCAGCGCATCCACAGCGGGCATGCTAGCGCTGGCCTGCGACGGAGACCAGTTGACCTGCGCCACCGTCGCGCTGAAGCCGCCAGCGGCCCCCGGTCCGACCACCCCGATCGAGGAGGTGATGCCCGTCAGCGTATCGAGCGTCGCGCGGAATTGCCGCAGCGTCTCGTCAATCTGTTCCTGCGAGAGCGTCAGGTTGCGACCAGAGGAGTTCAGCAATGCGATCAGCTTTTTGAGGCGCGTGGTCGTCACCCAGATGACCGAGAGCGGCAGATAATTGCGCACGGTGTCGGGGCTGCGGCGCAGGTCCAGCCCCATCTGCTGCCCCACCCACTCCTCCAGCCGCTCGACCGCGTCGTGCGAACCATCCAGGAAGCTCTGCAACTCGATGCGCTCGTTGTCCATCGCCTGCGCGGCATCGCGCAGCATGGCGACGGTATTGTGCAACGCCATCACCTGTCGCTGCACATCGTCGCTGTCGGCGCGCAACTCATCCAGCGCGGCGGCCGCGGCGCCTGACCCGCCTTGCCACGTCTGAGGCGCCTGCGAGGTCTGTGGCGGCTGTGGCGGCTGAGTAGACATCGAAGACGCCCAGTCGCGCGCGGCCATGGCATCGGCTGGCCCGCCACCGTTCAGCGCGCCCATCTGTCCGGCGCGCTGCGGCGGAATCGCAGGCGTGGCGCCCGTTGGCAGGTGAGAGACCGACGCCGACCAGGGATCGGGTGGGAGCGCGGCGAATCCGTTGGCGGCTGGTACGCCCCCTTGCGCAGGCGCCATAGGCTGAGACAATGGCTGAGCGGCTGTCTGCGGAGTCGTCGGAGAAGCCGGGCCGCCAGTGGGGCCGAACGCCGCCAGCCAGTCTGGCAGGGGGGCCGGTGGCCCGGACGGGATCGCGACGCCCGCCTGGGAGCTTGCCTGCCACTGCGGACCAGAACCAATCGGTGGAGGCGGCGGCGCGATAGGCGCGGAGAATGGCGTGGAGAATGGCGTGGAGAAGGGCGCTGACAGCGGCGAGGAGATCGGCGAGGAGATCGCGGATGGGGTGGGCGATGGGCTGGCGGAGTGGATTGGCGAGGCGGCGCCACTGGGGCCACGATACGCTTCCTGATCCTGCATATCTTCCGCCACGATCTGCGCGTCGGCGCCGCCCGAGCGAATCAGCTGGGCGACGCGGGCGAGCCGTCCGCACGAGCGACGCAGCAGCGCGATGGTCGCCTGATCGAGCGTTGCGCGGCGCTCCAGCGCGCCATCGAGCGTGGTCTCCATGCCCTGAGCGATCTGCGCCAGCCCGTTGAACTCCATCATGGCGGCGGAGCCATAGATAGTGTGCGTGTGGCGATACGCCTCCTCGATGGCGGTCTCGTCATCGGGCGCCTGCTGTAGCTGGTCGAGATGCGCCTCGATCTCTGGAATGTAGGCGTCTACCTCGTCGAGGAAACTCCCAACAATCGCCGACTTATCGAAATTATCTGCCATGATGTCCGCACCCGTCCTGCTGGACTGCACTCGCCCAAAGTGACAGCGCGCTTACCTCCCCGAGATCAGCGCGCTGCGATCAACCGCTAGCCGCGGTCCGGTGGAAACGGGAAACTGCCCAGCGGATTGGAAGGATACTGCTCGCCGGGGTACCCGTTCTGGCCGTTTTGGCCATTCTGGCCGTAGCCGTTCTGACCGTAGTTAGTCTGCTCGAAGCCGCCCAGCGGGAAGTCTGGGGCGGCTGGCGGCGCATCGGTCCAGGCCGCATCATACGCGCCGATATCAAATGCATTGCGCGGCTCGTTGTAGGAGGCCGAGATGGGGCCAGCGGGCAGCGCCGGGAAGACTTCGGGGTTGGGGAACCAGCCTGGCTGCTCGCCCTGCCCCAGCTGCGACATGGTCGGCGGCAAGATCGGCTGATCACCCTGCGGCGCGCCCGCGACCTCGGCGAGCTGCTCTGGCAGCCGGAACGCGGCGACCGACGCGCGCAGTTGCTCGGCCAGCTCAGCCAGATAGCTCACAGCGGTCATCGTGTCCTGCGTGGTGGAGTTAGTCTGGCGCGTCACCTCGGCGATCTGCCCCATCGCCACGGCCACCGTCTCGGCGACCTGCCGGCGGGCGTTCGCACCGTGCGCGATGTCGTTGATCATCTGGGCCTGTCGGTCCACCGCGCTATAGATGCGCTGGAGCGCGCGGCCCGCGTCGTCGGCCAGCCGCGAACCCTCAATCACGTCCTGCGTGCTCTCTTCCATCGCGACGACCGCTTCATAGGTATCGCCCTGAATCGTCTTCACGATCCCGCCGACGCGCTTGGTCGCCTCGGCTACGCGCTCGGCCAGGATGCGAATCTCATCGGCAACGACGTGGAAGCCGCGCCCATGCTCGCCCGCCATCGCGGACTGGATCGCGGCGTTGAGCGCCAGCAGGTTGGTCTGCTCGGCGATATCTTCGATCAGGCGCACGATCTCGCCGACCTCCTGTGCGCGCTCGCCCAGCCGCTTGACCTTCTTCGAGGTCTCCTGCACGTTCTCGCGGATGTGCGCCATGCCCTCGGTCGTCTTCACCACCGACGCCTGCCCATCGCGCGAGCTTTGGATCGCCTCGCTGGCGGCCCCGGCGGCTTGCAGCGCATTGGTCGCCGAGAGTTGCACGAAGTCGGCCAACTGCGCCACACGGTCGGAGACCAGCGAGATCTGGCGCGCCTGTGCCTCGGAGGACTGCGCCACCTCCGACGAACGGTCAATCAGGCGCCGCGTCGCGGTCGTCACCTGGTTGGTGGTGGCCTGCACCCGACCCACCACCTTCGCCAGCTCCTCGATCATAAAGTTGAAGGAGTCGGCCAGCACGCCCAGCGTGTCGGGCGTCACCTCCGCCTGCACGCGCAAGTCGCCATCGCCGACCGCGCTGACCTCAGTCAGCAGCTTCTCGATCTGCGCCTGCAACACCACCGCGTCCGGCGCTTCCACTTGCGCGGCGGCCTTGCCGGGCGCTGCCAGCGACGCGCCCGCCACCAGCCGATTGACCGAGTTGGCCAGCTTGGAGAAATCGTCGTCGCCAGCCACCGCCGCCCGCGCGCCGCGATTGCCGCTGAGGCCCTGCCGCGAGACATCATTCAGCCCAATGACAAACTGGCGCGTGATCGAGCGGATGCGCGTGATCGCCACCAGCACCGCCATCAGGCTCAGGGCGGCAGCCGCCAACGTCACGGTCCAGACCAGCGTCTGAAAGCCAGACGCGCCAAACGGCTGCGAGACGGAGAACCAACCGACGAACGCGGTCGCCACCACGGGAACCACGCACGCCACCCCAGTCAGCAGGTTAAATTGAGCGCTCATGCTTGAACCTGAGCGCGAAGGAGCTTCCATAAGTGCGGTGGCCTCCTCGATGATCGCTGATGATCTCTGGTCTCTGGCCAGACACGCCTTGAGCCGCGGCTCGCGGCCAGCGAGATCGCTCGGCGTCGTGGCGTCACGGTCAGGCGCGGCCACAGCCACGACGCGAGACGATGGCGAGATGATGGCAATAGTGTATGCTATTCTGCCAAGTCTCGCCTATACGTCATGACCAACGGCGCTCTCCGCCTGCTGTGCGTCGCGCGCACAGAACTGGTCGGCGCCGCCTAGTCGGCGCGGTAGCGGTGCATCTGGTCGCTGAACAGCAAGCGCTCCGGGTCCAGCGCGACCACCAGGCGTCCATCCACCTGGGCGACTCCATCCAGGTACGGCTGCGCCCATCCTGGCGCGCCGCGCGTGTCGCTCCGCTGAATCAGCTCGCCCATCGTGCGAATCTCGGTCACGACATCCACCACCAGCCCGATCATCATCTCGCGCTTGACCACCGCCAGCAGGCGGCTGCGCGGCGTGACGCCGATGGACGGCAGCCCAACGAGGGCCCGCAGATCCACCACCGAGATCACCGAACCCCACATCTGCGTCACGCCCAGCACCCACGGCCGCACGTTCGGCACGGGTGTCACGTCGAATGCTCGCTCCACGCCCTGCACCGCCTCGGAGGGCATCGCGCACTCCACATCGCCCAGCAGAAAGAGGATGTGCTGAGCGGCGACAGAGGTGGGCAGCGCGCCCGTCGGGCTGAGCATCATCATGCGCTGGAGGGTGGCGATCTGCGCCGGGTCAGTCGCGCCGAGGTTGCGCGCGAGCTGCTCCACCGACTCAGCGGTCAGCGCGCCACCTGGGAGCTGCCCCTGGTTGATGGCGGCCAACGCCTGCCGCATGAGATCGGAGATCTGGGCGCGCTCACTCTCGGTAGGGAAGTCCTGCGCCCGGAAAGCGCCCCGCGGATCGTTCATGAGTCCTCCAAATCGAGCGCGTCATGCTGGGTCGCGTAGAGCCAGGGCGGACGCGCAGCCGCTCGCGCCCCTCGCACGGACGCCAGCGGAGGGCGCTTAGACGCCCACGCTACCCGGCATCAGATGCCGATGCCGATCAGCGCGCGCACGCCCGTCAGTAGCTCTTCCTTGTCAAACGGCTTGGTGATATACAGGTCGGCGCCCTGCTGCAGGCCCCACTTCTTGTCGAGCGGCGTATTCTTGCCGCTGACAAGAATGACGGGAATATGGCGGCTGGCCTCGTTCTGCTTGAGCTTGCGGCAGACCTGAAAGCCGTTCTGCTTGGGCAGCACGACATCGAGGACGACGCACTGCGGCCGCTCCGAGCCGACCATCTCTAGCGCTTCGTCGCCATCCGCCGCCGTCACCACCTCGTAGCCGCTCTCGCGCAGCGGGGTGGCGATGAGGGTGAGGTCTGTCCAGCTATCGTCTACGACCAGAACCTTGGGCGCGGGCATGTTGAGTACTCCCTATTACACGTGTCTGCGCTGGGTGGCCGCACGACCGAAGCGCACGCGGCAGACGGTGTTGTGCTGTTCTATTGGTTTGAACGTATGGCGCCACATACGACGCACTTTGCGCCAATTTGCGCCACACGGGCTAGCCGATTCGCATGCCCGCCAGACAATCACTCGGCCAATGCCTACTGCTGATAGACGCCGCGCCGGTAGCGCATGTTCCGCAGGCTCTCGCGGCGTACGGCGCGCTCGCGGGCGCCAGGGGCCTCCAGATAGCGACGCACCGTCTGCACCAGCTCGGTCGAGTCGAACGGCTTGGTCATATATTCTGTTGAGCCTGCCAGCTTGCCGCGCATCTTGTCGAAGATGCCGTCTTTGCCGCTCAACATGATGATTGGCATGTCGCGGTATTCTGGGTTGTTGCGCACCAGATGGCAGATGTTGTAGCCATCCATGCGCGGCAACATGATGTCGAGCAAGATGAGATCAGGCTGCGTATCCGAAACGGCGGCGAGCGCGCTCAACCCATCCCCAGCCGTGAACACACGAATATGTACGCGTTGCAGCGTTATCTGCACGATCTTTCGCACTGTGGGGCTATCGTCCACCACCAGCACTACTGGCTCCGCCACCGGACTGAACCTCCTCGACGCTCAACACGACGTCGAACGCCCTGCGCGCCTGCCTGCGCTTATCCTCAACCCAGGCTCGCGCAGATGCGGTCATCCCACTGTCATCTCGCTGCCATCAGCGTCCATCAGCGTCCATCAGCGTCCATCAGTTGGTGGCACGTCGGGACGGCCACTCAGCCGATGACCGCAGTGTACCATTGATGGAGCCGTCCCATTTCATAGTCTAACTCACGCAGAAACGCGATCCAAAGGTCGTCAAACTTTCTGCCACCGCGCGCGGCGCCAAGCTCCTCTGTGCAGACCAGCTCGTACAGGTCGCGCGTGGTCGCATGCATCATGCGCGCGGCGTCCCAGTAGCAGCTAATCAGCTCGTGGCCGCGCACAACGCGATCGAGCGACTTCACATCGTCGTAGATCAGGCGGCCCTTCTCTACGCGGATCAACTCATCCATCCGCGGATAGCCCGCCTGCAAGGCCTGCACGACTGGCCCAACCACCCGATCAATGTAGCGCACGGCCTCCGTCGGATTGCCGCTCTCGCCGCGTGCGCGCAGCCCTCGGGCAAAGCGAGCGTGATGCGCCAGCAGGCCGTTGGCGAAGTCGCCCATCACCTCGGTCAGCGCCAGCATCAACTGCTCAGGCGCGTTGCGAGCGATTTTCTCGAGCTGCGCACGCGACTGCGTCAACAGCGCCACCAGGCTGCGCTCCAGTTCCTGGTCGAGCCGCTCATCCACCATCAACACCAGCCCGTGGTCGAGCAGCCGCGTCATCCAGGCGCCCGCCACGGATTCCGGCATCAGCAGGGCATAGGCGATGACGTAGAGCGGGCGATGCTCGTCGGCCAATGTGTAGACCCACATCCCCTCATTGCTCAGGCCATTCAGGCGCGGGTCGTCGCCGCTGGGAACCGCCTTGCGCACACGCAGGTTGCGCGGCGCGGGCCGGATGCGCATGTGGTCGCGCTCGTCGGCCAGCCGCAGCCCCTCCAGCACGACATGGTCAACGTTCAGCGGCTGCGCGGCGCTCGGCGTATACATACCTCCGGTGCGCCGCACTGTGGAGGCGGCCTCGCGCACGAACTCGAAGCGACCGCGATCCCAGCGCACTGCGCGGCTCAGCGCCTGCACCACCATATATTCGCGCCGTTGCAACTCTTCCGCCGGGCTCATGTCGCCGGTATTGACGAGATACTGGATGACGCTGGGAAGGTCGCGGCGCGCGTCCTGGGGGATGAGCATGATCTGTTCGGGGCCGAGCCGACCCATCGAGCGGAAGAGGTCGAGCAGGTCGGGCGCGGGGACGCCTGGCTCTTCGAGGCTGGCTATGGCGCCATCCTGCAAGTAGATGCGTAGTCGCTCTGAACCGGACTGCACATTGAGAACGCCCGTCTTGCCTCCCAACGCCAGCATCTTGAGCGTGGACTGCAAGGTCAGTGTCTCGAGGTCGCCATCCAGCACGCGACTCTGAACGCCACCCTGGTTGTCGTAGTCCATCGCGGGCTCCCTGTGCATCGGACGCATGCTATTGTACGCTCCCTCACACCATGCGATGGCAGACGCCGTGGCGCCCCGACTGAGAGCCAGACGGGAGCCATCTCACCCAGGCGCCACGGAGAGAGCGCGTCGTCGCGCTCGATCTCGAATCCGCGCCCGCCACGCGCTCGCTCTCTTGAGTGGGGAGCCTGCGCCGAACCATTCAGCATTCAGGCGGAAGTCTGGCCTATTGTATCACACCCGCCCAGCGATACAAGTGGGACTGGGAGCCGATCTCGGCTCGCACGCTGTGAACTTCTCCACACGCCGCGCTCAGCGCGTCTCGCGGAGGCTGGAGATCAAAACAGCTGAGGATCATCGCTCTCCGCCGCTTCCGCCGCGCCGCGGACGCCCGTGCGTTTGGCGCGTTGCCCGCCACCGAGCGCCGTTTGCACGAAGAGCGTGCGATGGTGCGGCGATGGCCCCAGCGCCCGCAGCGCCGCCAGATGCTCTGCCGAGCCGTAGCCCGCGTTGCGCTCCCAGCCATAGCCGCTGTGCGCGCGCGCCAGCTCCGCCATCAGGTGGTCGCGATAGACCTTGGCGACGATCGAGGCGGCTGAGACGGCGGGCGTGTGCGCGTCGGCCTTGACCAGGCAGCGCACCCGCGCGATGCGGTCGGCGGGCGCGGGCGGCCTGACCTTGCCATCCACCACGTAGTCGTCGGCGTCTACCTCGCTGATCAGCCGCCGAAAGACCTCGCGGTTGGCCCAGCCCACGCCCAGCGCGTTGATCTGGCTGACCGGCGCGATCGCCAGCGCGATCAGCAGCGCATGCTCGCGCAGCGCCCGCGCCACCGCCTCGCGCTTGCCACGCGGTGTCGCCTTGGAGTCGCGTAGAAAGGGAGCCAGCGCGCCCAGCCGCTCGTGAATGTCCGCCGGCACGATCACCGCCGCCGCGACCAGCGGCCCCGCCAGCGCGCCGCGACCGACCTCATCTAGCCCGCAGCAGCGCGCCGCGACCGGCGAGGGCGCCGCCAGCAGCGTCGCCTGGCTCACCAGCGGATCATCGGCGCGATCGGCGCCATCGGCTCCGCTCATGCCTGATGGCCCTCCGCAGTCAGAAACGCGACCACCTCGGCGTTGACGCTGTTGGGCGCCTGCTGGTTGAGCCAGTGTCCGGCCTCCGGGAAGCGCACGCAGCGCAGATCGCGAACCCAGCGGTCGAGGCCATCGAGCAGCCCGACGTCGAGATACGGGTCCTGCTCGCCCCACAGCACGAGTGTAGGCGCGGTGATGACGCGCGCCACGCCTAAGGCCGCTGGCCCGCGCCGCGCCGCCTGGCGATAGTAGCTCAGCGCCGCCGTCAGCGCGCCAGGGCGAGCGATCGCCGCGACGAAGCGCTGGATGTCGTCATCGCCGAGCCACTCGCGGTCGAGGTCGGCCTGGCGAAAGGTCCGCCAGATCGCGCCGAAGTGGTCGGCGGCTAGCGCGCGCTCGGCCAGCCCCCTGAGCTGAAAAAAGCCGATATAGGCGCTGCGCCGCAGCTGGTGGGGATGGCGCAGCTCGCGCGCCATCGGCCCGGGATGTGGCGCATTCAGCACAACGAGGCGGCGCAGAGCGTCTGGCTCGCGCATCGCGAAGGCCCAGGCCAGCGCTCCGCCCCAGTCATGCCCGATGAGATCAGCCTGTCGCTCGCCCAGCGCCTCGATGGCGCAGCGGATATCGGTGGTCAGCGTGGCGATGTCGTAGCCATCGGCGGGTTTGGCGGAGAGATTGTAGCCGCGCATATCCAGCGCGACCACGCGCCGCACGCGCGCCAGCGCGGGGATGTTGGCGCGCCAGGAGTACCAGAACTCCGGAAAGCCGTGCAGCAGCACAACAAGCGGCCCAGCGCCCGCCTCGACGTAGTGCAGGCGCTGGCCGTTTGCCGTCAGAAAGTCCTCGGCACAGCCCGGCGGCAGTGGGAAGCGCTCGCGCTCCGCATCTGCCTCCGGCTGAGCGATGCTGGTTGTGATAATCGGTGGTTGCTGGCTACTCACGCACATCATCGTACAACACGGTACTCAGATAGCGCTCGCCCGCCGAGGGGAAGATGGCCACGATCAACTTGCCATCGTTTTCGGCGCGCGCGGCCAACTGCGCCGCCGCCCAGGCCGCCGCGCCCGAGCTGATGCCTACCAGCAGCCCTTCCTCCTGCGCCAGCCGCCGCGCCATCTGGATCGCATCGTCGTCGGCGACCTGGATAACCTCGTCCATCAGGTTTGTATCCAGCACGTCGGGGACAAAGCCCGCGCC
>JAICVT010000191.1 GCA_025935235.1 Ktedonobacterales bacterium
CCCCGGCGCCCCCCCCGCGGGGGGCCCGCGCCCCCCCCCATTTTTCCCCCACCCCCCCCCCACGGTGTCGGGGGGGGGGGGGGGGCGCCGCCCCCCCCCCCCCCGCCGCTGCGTGAATGCGCAGATGGAATGGCTAGCGGTCGCGGTTGTAGCCGCCACCACCCTGCGGTCGCCCGCCCTGGGGTCGGCCACCGCCCATGCCGCCGCTGGGACGCCCGCCGCGGTCGGAGTAGCCGCCGCCGCCACCGCCGTAGCGGCCGCCACCACCACCGCCCATGCGCGGACGCGCTGGGCCACGCTGGGCGCGCTCGGCCTCCAGCTCCTCCTGCGAAGGCATCTCGCCACTGAGGGCGGCCTTGCGCGAGAGATTGATGCGTCCCTGTGGATCAACTTCGATCACCATCACGGTGATCTCGTCGCCCACCTGCACCACCTCCTCTGGCCGGTTGACGAAGTAGTCGGCCAGGTTCGGTGTGCGCACCAGTCCCTCCTTGCCCGGCAGGATCTCGACGAAAGCGCCGAAGTCCACCAGACGGCGGACGACGCCCGTGTAAATCTTGCCCACCTCGACCTCTTCGGTCAGGGCGCGCACGGCGGCAATGGCCCGCTCCATGCCTTCGCCGCTGGCCGAGGCGATATGGATCGTGCCGTCCTCCTCGATGTCGATCTTGACGCCCGTCTCATCCTGGATGCGTCGCACGGTCTTGCCGCCTGGGCCAATCACCGCGCCGATCTTGTCGGGGTTGATGTGCAGCGACTGGATGCGCGGCGCATAGGGCGAGAGGTCCTCGCGCGGCTCTGGCAGCGCCTGGAGCATCTTATCCATGATGAACATGCGGCCAGCGTGCGCCTGGTTGAGCGCCTGCGAGAGCACCTCTTGCGAGAGACCCTTGACCTTGATGTCCATCTGCAGCGCGGTGATGCCATCCGCTGTACCGGCGACCTTGAAGTCCATGTCGCCCATCGCGTCTTCGAGGCCCTGGATGTCGGTCAGCACCTGATACTTGCCGCTGAGCGAATCGCCCGTCTCAGTGATCAGACCCATCGCCACGCCGGCCACCGGCGCCGCGATCGGCACGCCCGCATCCATTAGCGAGAGCGTGCTGCCGCAGACCGAGGCCATCGAAGTCGAGCCATTCGAGCTGAGGATCTCGGAGACCACGCGAATGGTGTAGGGGAAGATGTCTTTATCGGGAATGACCGGCAGCAGCGCCCGCTCGGCCAGCGCGCCGTGGCCGATCTCGCGGCGGCCCGGCCCACGCGACGAGCGGGTCTCGCCGACGCTGAAGCTGGGCATGTTGTACTGGTGGATGTAGCGCTTGCTGTCATCCGACTCCAGCCCGTCGAGCTGCTGGCTCTCACCCGGCGAGCCAAGTGTCACCAGGCTCAGCGCCTGCGTCTGCCCGCGCGTGAAGAGCGCCGAGCCATGCGTGCGGGGCAGCAGCCCCACCTCGCAGCGGATCGGGCGGATGTCGGTCGGACCGCGACCGTCGGGGCGCAGGCCTTTCTCCAGAATCTGCGAGCGAACGAACTTCTTCAGCTCGCTGTCGTAGGCGCTGTTGACCTCTTTCATGCGCTCCGGGTAGCGCGCGCTCAGCTCGGTCGTCAGCGCCGTCTGCACCTCGGCCAGCGCCTCATCGCGCTCGGCCTTGGTTCCCTTGTTGACGGCGGCGGCGAAGCGCGGCTTGACGAAGTCCTGCACCGTCTTCTGTATCTCGGCGTCCGGCGCGGGCGGGGTGAAGGCGCGCTTGGGCTTGCCAGCCTTCTCGCGCAGCTCGAGTTGCGCCTTGACGAGCAGCTGGATCGCCTCGTGGCCCTTGCGGATGGCCTCGATCATGGTCGCCTCGGGCAGCTCTTTGGCGCCCGCCTCGACCATCACCACCGCCTCAGCCGTGCCAGCGACCACCAGGTCGAGCAGGCTCTCCTTCAACTCGGTCTCGGTCGGGTTGATGACGATCTGGTCGTTGATGTAGCCCACGCGCACCGCGCCCACTGGCCCCTGGAACGGAATCTCAGAGACCATCAGCGCGGCGGAGGCCGCCGTGATGCCGATGACGTCGGAGTCGTTCTCGCGGTCGGCGGAGAGCACGGTCAGCACGATGTGGACATCGTTGCGATAGCCCTTGGGGAAGAGCGGGCGCATGGGGCGGTCGGTCAGACGCGCGGCGAGAATCGAGTGCTCGCTGGGGCGCCCCTCGCGCTTGATGAAGCCGCCGGGGATGCGGCCAACCGCGTAGAGGCGCTCCTCCACATCAACGGTCAGCGGGAAGAAATCAATGCCCTCGCGCGGCTGCGCGGAGCCAGTAGCCGTACCCAGCACCACCGTGTCGCCATAGCGCACGAGCACCGCGCCACCCGCCTGCTCGGCGACGCGCCCGGTCTCGATGCTGAACTCGCGACCGGCGATGGTCGTGGTTGTCGTTTCTATCATGTGTTCCTCCGAACGCTCCTGACAGTCGGCCTCGCCGCGCCGGGAAGCGTTCTTCCTAATTGAGTAGTCCGCCTCACTGGATGAGCGCCCGGGATGAGCGCCCGCGCCACAGCGCGTGTGCTGGCGCTCCGATCAGTATCCAGTGAGCGTATGGGCGCCGCGCCTCCTGCGCGCATCTGGCGCTTTGCTTCGCCTTGCCTGCGATTGGCCGACACAGCGGCATGTGTGCGAAGAGATGAGCGATTCGGAACGATGGCGCCCGCGCACGTCTGGCTGGAGTCGCTCCGCCAGATCGCGACAGACCGCGCTGGTCGGCTCCAGCCAGTCCCTGGCTGTGCCAGCCGACGCGACGACGCCACCCGCGCCGCGTCGGCCATCGCTGACTCGCGCTCGTCCGCGCTCGCGTGGACCGTTACCGGCGCAGACCCAGCTTGGCCAGCAGCGCGCGATAGCGCTCCGGGTCTTTGCGATTCAGATACTTCAGCATGCGCCGACGCTGGCCGACCATCTTCATCAGGCCGCGGCGCGAGCTATAGTCATGCTTGTTAGCGCCCAGATGCGCAGTCAACTCCTGAATGCGCTTCGTAAGCAGGGCCACCTGCACCTCAGGCGAGCCGGTGTCGCCCTCATGGGTCTGGTGCTCGGTGACGATCTCGTTCTTGACGTCTTTTTCGAGAGCCATGCGGTGTGTGTTGTGACGTCCCGCTGACCCCAGCCAGATAGCGCGCTCTACTCGCGCGCGTCACGCGCTGGGGGCGAGGCGTCGTCCTCCTTTGATGTGCGGATAGGCGCGCCGCGCCATACTGGCGTCTGGAGCGCAGGCTTCACTCAACACGGCTCGCGGCCACCACGGTGCGCGTCCATTCCGGCGTGTGCGGTGTCGGCGCGCTTGAAGCGGTCACGAGCGAAACGATCTCGGATGCGTCGGCGGAGATGGCGCCACCCTGTGGCGTGAGGGACACGCGCCAGTCAGCCGATGCGGGCATGCGCTGGACGTGATCGTCGTCCGTCTCAGAGCGCCGGGCCTGAGCGTGTGTGGAATCGCCCGCGCTCAAATGGTTTCACGGGCGGCCCAGCGGCGAATCGCCCACCCCTGTCATGGGTGGCGCATCTTTTCCGGATGTCAATCATCTGTTTCAGCACTCGTATGATAGCATAGCCCGCCGCCTACCCGCAATGGGACAGGCGCGATGTCAAGCATCTGCCTCCGCGTCAGATTGACAGAACAACTGCGCGCGTGGTCTCCATAGAGTGAAGACGCGAGCAGACGTTGTTGAGCGCTCGTCAGCGAGGGACAACCATGCCACCGACCGATCCAGTCAATCCAACCAGCCCGACTCAGTCAACAGAGCCTGAATCCACGCGGAATCTGAGCGGCGCCGCGCTGACCGACGCGGTGCTGGCGAGCTTCGCGCACGGCGATTCGCCGCGCTTCACCGCCATCGCGCAGAGCCTGATCCAGCATCTGCATGCTTTCCTCGTCGAAACGCGGTTGACGGAGGAGGAATGGGCCGCCGCCATCACCTTTCTGACGCGCGTTGGCCACATCACGACCGAGCAGCGCCAGGAGTTCATCCTGCTCTCCGACGTGCTGGGCGCCTCGATGCAGGTGATCGGAACGACCTATCCCTGCGTGAACGGCGAGACGGAGTCCACCGTGTTTGGCCCGTTCTTCGTCGCCGAGTCGCCGCACTTCGCCAATGGCGACGACATCGCGCGGGGCGCGCCGGGCGAGGCGTGCCACATGTGGGGCGTCGTGCGCTCGGTCGAGGGCGAGCCGATCGCGGGCGCGCGGCTGGAGATCTGGCAGGCCGATGAGGATGGATTCTACGACGTGCAATACGCTGATCTTGCGGCAGCGCGCGGCCGCGGCCATCTCTTCGCGGATGATGACGGGCGCTATGCGTTCTGGACGATCCGCCCGGCGGCCTACCCGATTCCCAGCGACGGTCCGGTTGGCGACCTGCTGAAGGCGGCGCGGCGCAGCCCGATGCGGCCCGCGCATGTCCACTTCAAGATCACCGCGCCCGGCTACCGTCCGCTCATCACACACGTCTTCGCGCAGGATGACCCCTATCTCGACACCGATGCGGTCTTCGGGGTGAAGTCCTCGCTCATCACGCCATTCGAGCGCCACGAGCCAGGCGTCGCGCCCGATGGCAGGCAGATGGCGACGTCCTTCTACACCGCGCGCTACGACTTCACGCTGGCGCCGACCGACGCCGCTTGACCGGCGCCCGCGCCGCGCGTTCTCGAAGGAGGCGACCATGACGGATGACCCATCCAGTCCCATGACGGACTCCATGACGGAGCGTGAGCGCTACGAGCAGGGTCTGCGCATGCGGCGCGAGGTGTTGGGCGACGAGCATGTTGATCGCGCGCTGGCCAATCGCACGCCGCTCAACGAAGACTTCCAGTCGTTCATCACACGGGCGGCCTGGGGCGAGGTCTGGGCCGACGAGACGCTGCCACGCCACACCCGCAGCCTGCTCACCATCGCGCTGTTGGTGGCGCTCAATCGTCCTGACGAGTTGCGCATGCACCTGCGCGCCGCCGTGCGCAATGGCGTCTCGCACGACGAGATCAGGGCGCTGCTGTTGCACTGCGCTATCTACTGCGGCGTTCCAGCCGCCAACGCCGCCTTCCACCTTGCCGAGGAAGTCTTCGCTTCGTAGCGCGCCCTCTGGGGCGCTGTCGCGAGGGGGCAGAGTGCTATAGTAGAGGCGGATCATCCTTCGCTCTGCCAGGTGAGGTGGCGCCATGCGAGAGATCACCATATTCAGCGGCAGCGCCCACCGCGCCCTGGCGGAAGAGGTGTGCGCCAGGCTGAACATCGCCCTCTGCCCCTCCACGATTCGGCGCTTCGGCAACGATTGCCTGTATGTGCAGCTCAACGCCAATTGCCGCGAGCGCGATGTCTTCATCGTGCAGCCGCTCGTTCCCCCGGTGCAGGAGCATCTCATGGAGGTGCTGCTGATGCTCGATGCGGCGCGCGACGCCTCAGCGCGACGCGTGACAGCGGTGATTCCCTACTACGCCTATGCTCGCTCGGATAAGAAGGACGCCCCGCGCATCTCCATCGCCGGGCGCCTGGTCGCCGACCTGCTGATGACGGCGGGGGCCAGCCGGGTCTTGACGATGGCGCTGCATGCCCCACAGGCGCATGGCTTCTTCCGTGTCCCGGTAGATCACCTCAACGCGCTCAACATCATCTGCGCCCACTTCAAAGATCGCGACCTCACCAACACCGTCGTCGTCTCGCCCGATCTGGGCAATGCCAAGTCGGCCTCGCACCTGGCGCGACTTCTCAATCTGCCGGTGGCCGCGGGGAGCAAGCGCCGCATCGACGACGAGCATGTGGTGATCGACAGCATCGTGGGAGATGTCAGCGGCAAGGATGTGATCCTGCTCGACGACGAGATCGCCAACGGCGGTACCGTGCTGGAGATGTTGCGGCTGCTGCGCGAGCGCCAGGTCGGCGGGATCGCGGTGGCGTGCACGCATGGCCTCTTCACAGGCGCGGCCATCGAGCGGCTCGCCGCCCAGCCAGACGTGCTGGAGGTGGTGACGACCAACACCGTGCCGCTCACTCCAGCGAAGATCGCGGCGCTACCCCAACTGCGCGTGCTTTCCGTCGCCCCGCTGCTGGCTGAGGCCATCCAGCGGATCCACGATGGCGAGTCGATCAGCAGCCTCTTCGACCAATAGGGGCAAGAAGAGCTATCGATTCAACCACTGCCAGCCTGACTCCTCTCGCCCGCCCTTGTGGGGGAGGGGTTGGGGCATCAGGCGGGCGTCAGCGCCAGCACACGCAGCGGGCTGCCAGAGCCGCCGACGATCTTGAGCGGCGCGGCGATCACCACCGCCCCGGTCGGCGGCAGCTGATCCAGATTGATCAGGCTGGTAATGCCGAACTTGCCCGCGCCGTGCATCGTGCTATGGTTGGGGAAGGGCGGATCGAAGGTTCCGGCCTGCCCGGCGTCGGTCCCGACCGTCTCCACGCCGACGCCCAGCACATCGCGCTCGCGCGCCAGAAACTCGGAGCAGGCTTTGGCGAACCCCGGCGAGTGCGCGCCGTCCGCGCCCGCGTTCAGGAACTCCGCACGGCTCGTGCGGGCGCTCCAGCCAGTGCGCAGCAAGACCCACGCCCCTGCCGGGATGCGCCCATGCGTCGCCTCCCACTCCTGAACGCGCTCTGGCGTCAGCAGGAAGTCGGGGTTTTGCGCCACATCCGCCGCCACGTCTATCACGCAGGCTGGGCCGATGAACTTGCGCGGCGGGATGGTGTCGGTGGTGTTGTCGGGCAGTTCCTTGCCCGTCACCCAGTGGATCGGCGCGTCGAAGTGGGTGCCAGTGTGCTCGCCCAGATGCAGGATGTTCCAGTACCAGGCTGGCCCAGCGTCATTGTAGCGCGAGATCTCGGTGACGCTCAGCCCTGGTGAGGGCGCGAACATCGGCGGCAGGTCAATCACTGGCGTCGCTGGCTCCAGCGGCGTCGTGAGGTCCACCACCCGGATGCGCCCCGCCGCAAGCTCCGCCACGAACTGAGACAGGATGTCGCTGGATTGCTCGTTCGCCATGCTCGCCTCCCTTGCCTGCTACCCGCGCTCGCAGCAGCCGACGCGCTACTCCGTCGGCTGATTCCGCAGCGCCTCCAGCGCCCGCTTGAACTGGAAGCGGTTCTCCAGCAGCGGCAGATCCATGTGAAACGACTTTGGCCCCACCGCCTCGACCTTCGAGACGATGGTGGTCAGGGTATCGCTTGCCAGCGCCTCTGAGACGGCCTGCTTCAGCCGTTCTGGCGTGTTCGCCTCTTCCACGCGCGGCACACCACAGGCCCGCGCCACGCCCGCCAGATCGGTTCCGGTCGAGGTCGCGGTGGGGAAGCCGCCAACCGAGAGCAGGCTCTCATTGTCGAAGACGATGTGCAGCAGATTCCCTGGCCGGTAGCGCGCCAGCGTGCTGAGCGTCCCCAGGTTCATCAGCAGTGAGCCGTCGCCATCCAGCACGACCACCTGCTGCTCTGGCAGCGCCAGCGCGATGCCCAGCCCCATCGAGGAGGCCATGCCCATCGCGTGTTCCAGATAGAAGAAGGTGGGGCGGTGGCCGAGGGTGTAGAGTTCCGCCGCCACCGCGCCCATGATCGTGACGACGACGCGGTCGCGCAGCTCCGGATAGATCGCCTCCAGGGCGTCGGCGCGCAGCATGGCTATTCCTCCCACATCAGCTCGCGCGCCAGCAGCACCGCGACCGGCGACAGCGCCGCGTGCGCCAGCGTCTGCGCGTCTCTGATGCGGCGGTGGACATCGCGCGGGTCGCTCAAATGCCAGATGGGGATGCCCAGCGCGCGCAGCAGCGGCTCAGTGACCATGCCGCCCTGGGTCTGCCAGGGGTCACGCTCGCCCAGGTGGCCGCGATAGCTGATCAGCATCAGCAGGGGAATCTTGTAGAGCAGCGCCAGCGAGACGATGGGGTTGATGGCCGCCAGAAAGCCGTGGTTCTGCATCAGCAGCGCCGAGCTGACGCCCGCCAGATGCGCGCCCGCCGAGACGCCGATCGCCTCTTCTTCCTTGGCGACGCGCACCAGCGTCACCTCGGGGTCCTCCTCAGCCATGCGGATGAGATGGACGAGCCAGGTTTCGGGCAGCGCGGAGATGATCCTGACGTCGCATGCTTTGAGCGCGTCGTAGATCAACTGCGAGTTGGCGACTGAAACAGGCATACGCCGCTCCATCGTTAGCAGACGTCCATCCTGCCGAGTAATCCGAGTGTAGCACACGGGCAGAGCAGCGCGCCATTTGCCGATGGATGCCAGCACTGGTGTGCATCGGGCATCCACGGCGGCGAACACACGGAGCGGGCAGAGGATCGCTCCCCTGCCCGCTCGTCTCTGGCGACGGTGGCCTGGCTACTCCACCGTCACCGACTTGGCCAGATTGCGCGGCTGGTCAATGTTGCAGCCACGCGCCAGCGCCACCTGATAC
>JAICVT010000184.1 GCA_025935235.1 Ktedonobacterales bacterium
GCCGAGCTATCCAACGGCGAACTGGAGGAGCGTCTGGAGCGCGCCACCGTCATCGCGCGCGCCACGCCCCTCGACAAGCTGCGCATCATCGAGAGCTTGCAGCGACACGGCCACACCGTTGCCATGACCGGCGACGGCGTCAACGACGCGCCCGCGCTGCGCCTGGCCGACGTGGGAGTGGCGATGGGCGTTGGCGGGGCGGAGGTAGCGCGCCAGACCTCGGATGTGGTGATCGCGGACGACAATTTCGCCACGCTGGTCGAAGCGTTTGTCGAGGGGCGCAGCTTCTGGCGCAACATCCGCCGGGCGATTGGCCTGCTGCTGGGCGGCAATCTGGGCGAGCTGGGGCTGGTGGTCGGCGCGACTGCGATAGGACTCGCCTCGCCGCTGACGGCGCGCCAGGCGCTGATCGTCAATGCCATCACTGACATCTTGCCGGGGCTGGCGATTGGCCTGCAACAGCCCGAAACGCGCCGCCTCTCGGAGTTGGCGCGCGAGGGCGCATCGGCACTCGACCGCCCGCTCTGGAACGAGGTCGCGCGTCGTGGCGTCTTCACTGGCGCGCCATCGCTGGCCGCCTATCTGGCCGCGCTCACGCTGGGCGGGCTGCCACAGGCGCGCGCGGTGGCCTTCGCCAGCGTCGTCGGCTCGCAACTCGTGCAGACGCTCGATATGGGCTGGTCGGCGGGCAAGCTCACCGCCCCAGTGCTCGGCGCGGTGGCCAGCTCCGCCGGGCTGATGGGCCTGGCGCTGGGTCTGCCCGCCGCCCGCGGCTTCCTCGGCCTGGCGTTCCCCACACCCATCAGTTGGGCGCTGATCGGCGGCGCCACCCTCGCCGCGTTCGCGCTGAGCCACCTGGCCTCCGCGCCACGCCTGCCATCCGCGCCACATCTGCTCGCGCTGCCCGCCGCTGGTCAGACCACACCCGCCCCCGCCGCGCGCTAGCGACCCGCGAGCGCCCGGCGCGCATGGCGTGATACACTGACGGGCAAGCGCTCAACGGGCGCTGAGCCAGCAGGCATGGAAAGGGTGAGCCGCCGCATGTCACATCCAAACGTCGAGCAGGTGCGGGCGCGTCTGCGCGACCTGGGCATCGAGGCGCAGCCTGTGGAGTTCGGGGAGTCCACTCGCACCTCCGCCGACGCTGCGGCAGCCATCGGCACGACGGTCGCCCAGATCGCCAAGAGCCTCGTCTTTCTGGCCGACGGCCAACCCGTGCTGGTGATCGCCTCCGGCGCCAACCGGGTGGATACCAAGAAAGTCGGCGCACTGCTCGACGCCCGCATCACCCGCGCCGACGCCGACGCCGTGCGCCAGGCGACCGGATTCCCCATTGGCGGCGTCGCGCCCGTCGGGCATACCACGCCGCTGCGCACGCTGATTGACGACGACCTGCTGGCATTCGGCAGCATCTGGGCCTCGGCTGGCACGCCCAACGCCGTCTTCGAGACCACCCCTGCCGACCTCGTCAAGATGACCGGCGGCCAGGTCGCCGATGTCAAAGAGGCTGCGAAAGGCTAGAGGACATGACCACATCGAGCGGGTTGAAGAAGAACACCAATTTATCTCTCATTTGAGAGGATTTGGAACAGCTGCAACCCGGAAGGCAGGAGATCATGCGAAAGGTCATCGTCTTCAACGCGGTTTCACTGGATGGGTACCATACCGGGCCAGACAACGATGTCTCCGTCATGTTTCCCATCATGGGCGGCGCCTTCGACACATATACCGCTGAGCTGCTTCGCGGCGCTGACCTCACCATTGCTGGCCGTGTTTCCTTTCAGCTCTTCAACAGCTTCTGGCCTGAGGTCGCCCAGGATCCCACTTCCGAGAAGTGGACGCCCGAACAACGAGAGCTGAGCCAGGCGGGCGAGTCTGTGCCCACAATCGTTGTGTCAGATACGCTGAGCGGAACCTGGCCTGATACCTCCATCATCAGTCGCGCAGAGGCGTATCAGAAGATCGCTGAACTCAAGCGCCAGCCAGGCAAAGACATTCTGATTACCGGCAGCCGGACACTCTGGAACGACCTGTTGGCGCACGATCTGATAGATGAGATCCATCTGATGATCGGAAACGTGGTTCTGGGGGCAGGCGTCCCGGTGTTCGCGGGCAAGCCGCCCGCATCGCTGCGACTCATCGCCGTCCGCACCTGGGAGCGCTCGGACAATGTGCTCGTGCGTTACGCGGTTCGCCCGGCAGACCCGGCCACGCCGTGACCAACTCCATCACGCTCCTCCTGGATCTACCGCCAGTGAACGTGGATCGCTGCCATGCGTGAGCCGACCGAGCCTGCTCGCATCTACTTCTCTGGCCTGCGCGCGGAGCATGGCTATCTCTCCAACTTCTGGCCCGCGCCGATCACGCTCAAGGGCGTCGTGTGGCCGACCGCCGAACACTACTTCCAGGCGCAGAAGTTCGTCGGAACCGCGCACGAAGAGGCGATCAGGCAGACGCCCAGCCCGATGATCGCCGCGCGCATGGGCCGCTCGCGGGCGCGTCCGCTGCGCCCCGACTGGGACGCCGTGAAGGAGCGCATCATGCTCGATGCGCTGCGCGCCAAGTTCACGCAGCATCCTGATCTGAGCGCGCGCCTGCGCGCCACCGGCGACGCCCTGCTGATTGAGCATCGTGCGCGCGACGCCTATTGGGGAGATGGCAGCGATGGCCACGGCCTCAATCGGCTGGGCGCGCTGCTGATGCGGGTGCGCGGCGAGTTGTGATGCATATGACCAGCAACAGGGGTATTTGACGAGCGCACGGTAGTCATGCTGAAATCATCGCATGGAGAGGGCCTGCTCGATTGGTGGAAAGTGAGGCGTCCCATGCGCGCGACAGCCCTGCTACAGCGTCAGCTCACCTCGGTAAACAGCATCCTGCATGACCTCGCTGGCGATCTGACGGCTGAGGAGTTGACCACTCGTACCCTGCCGCATACCAACCTGCTGGCATTCGATCTCTGGCATGTCGCCAGAACCCAGGACTGGGCGGCGCAGACGCTCGTGCGGGGTGTAGAAGAGCTGATTGACGAGCCGCGCTGGCGCGGACGCGGCGCGCTCGTCACACATGGCATCGGCGTTGGCTTTTCTGAGGCGCAAGCCGACGATCTCGCACACGCGGTTGCGCTGTCCGACCTGCTGGAGTACGCCGACGCGGCGCACGCGGCCATCCTTCAATGGCTCGACGCGCAACCCGATGACATGCTCGATGAGCGGCCCGACGTGCCCGCGAATCTGGCGCGCTACCCTGTCTATCTGGAACCCGCCATGCGCGCGGAAGTTCCCTGGATGTTTGAGCAACCACCAGTCTGGCGCTGCCTGGCGCCTGCCCTCGGCCACGTCCGCGACCACCTCGTCGCGATGGATCTGCTCAAGCGCCAGATGCGCGCTCGCTAGCCAGCGGCCACACGTCACTTTCGCGGCAGCGAGAAGGGATGGAGCGCTCTGCCCCATCCCTTCTCGCTGCCGATACGTCAGGCAACCTGCCGCTAGAGGCGCTTCTCGATTTCCTTCGCGACCGTCTCGGCGCCTGCAAGCGCGTGTCCGGCGTTGGACTCGACATCCTTCGCCGCCTCGACCAGCGCGCGCACCGCCTCGCGCATCAACACGGTGATGCCGCCGGCATACAGCGCCAGCACGCCAACCGCGACCGCTGAGATGATCGTCAGCGTGTCGGGTGGCCAGTGGTTCGACTTGACGAACGAGACGAGCAGAACGACTCCAGCGCCGATGATGCCACAGAAGATCGCAGCAAGGAAAATCTTGCCTATCGCCTTGAACAACGTGCCCACGATATGAGCCGTGACTCGCATGATACCGACCTCCCACGATGGCAAGCCCAGACCCGCCGCACAAGCGCGACGCGCCGCGCAAGCCTCGGCGCCAGTATAGCGTATCGCGAACATCAAGGCTAGGGCGTTTTGTGGCGTGGTGCGGGCCCCGCACGAAGGCTACATAAAGAGGCTCAAAATCAACCCGGCGGGCGCGCCGACACCGTGGTCGTAGACCAGCGCGCCGCCCAGGTAGCCAGTCAGCGCGAGCAGCCCCACGCCGATGACGCTGAGCGCCAGATAGAGCGCGACCGCCGCAGCGGGCAACGGCGGATCATACAGCCGCGGCGCGATCTGCCGCAGCGCGCCATCCGCCGAGGCCAGCGCTGGGCGCAGCGCGCCCACGCGAGCGAAGCGCTCGAATCCACGCGGTGCGAGCCAGACCAGCCGCACGAAGAGCAGCAGGCTGAAGAGCGCCGTCGTCAGCACAGCCACCACCTTATGCAGATGCAGGATCTCGCCCGCCCCGCCCACCGTGACGTAGTGCTCGCTGACCCAGCCGGAGAGCAGCGCCACGCCCGCGCTGGGCGTACCGATCACCAGAAGCCAGGTGGCGGCATCGGTCAGCCCCCAGCGGCGTAGCGCGACCCCCAGGAAGTCGAATGTGACGCCCAGAATCAACAGCGCGATGGGAAAATGCACGATGATGGGGTGCAGCTCGACCGGACGTATAGGAGGCATGCAGGATCGGTCCTTTATCTCTCGCGTTGGCGCGCCGGCTGCTGGCTTGCTCGCGAGCGCGAGCGCCAGACAGGCATCCAGTCTAGCAGTCGCGGCTGAGAATCGGCTGGGAAAACGATGAGTTTCTTCTCATCCTCCAGAGGCCGCGAAGTCCCATGTACTATGGCCTGAGGCGGCCTGCTGGCGTGATACAATGTCCGCGAAGGTGAGCGCACGGTCTGGCAAAAAGGTGGAAGCCATGCGAATCTTGCTCGTCGAAGATGAACTGCGGCTGGCGCGCAGCTACCAGCGCAACCTGCAAGACGTTGGGCACAGCGTGGAGTTGGCGGCGGATGGCGCCACGGCATACGAGCGCGTGGTGGCCTCGCCAGGTGACTTCGACGTCATCATCCTGGATGTGCTGCTGCCCGGACGCGATGGCGTCGCCGTCTGCCGCGACCTGCGCGGCGCGGGCGTCACGCTGCCCATCCTGCTGCTGACGGCGCTCGACCAGACCGAAGACAAAGTGGCGGGCCTCGACGCTGGGGCCGACGACTATCTTACCAAGCCTTTCCCGCTGGACGAGCTGCTGGCGCGGCTGCGCGCTCTGACACGGCGCGGGCGCCAGTTCGACCCGAGCGCCAACGCGACTACGCTCGAAGTGGGCGACCTCAGCATGGACCTGCTGCGCCGCGAGGTCATTCGCGGCAACCAGCTCGTGTCGCTGACCGCGCGCGAGTTTGCCCTGCTCGAATATCTGATGCGCAACGCCGATCGTGTGCTGACGCGCCAGCAGCTCTGGGCGCGCGTCTGGCCAGACGGCACAGAAGCGGGCAGCAACGTGCTGGATACCTACATCCACTACCTGCGCGAGAAGATCGATCGCGACGCGCCAGAGAAGCTGATTCACACGGCGCGCGGCGTTGGCTATTCGATCCGCACGCCCCAGCCGTCCGAGCGCACGCCACGCGCGGCGCCGCCGGAGAGAGGCGGGCGCTGATGCGGCAGCCACCTGCGCGCCGGGTTCGCCTCTGGCGCCGTCTCTGGCACGGCCTCGGGCGCTCGCGCTCGGCGCCCGCTCGCAGTAGGCTGGCGTCAGCCACGCCCTACGATGCGACCCGCCGACGGCTGGTGCTGATCAACCTGGGTGTGGTCTCCACCATTATCCTGCTGATGGCCGGTTCGATCTATTTCGTGGAGTCGCACGCCCTGGAGCAGCAGGTCGAGCAGCAGTTGATCGCCCGCGCCGAGGTCGAAGTCCACAACGACGAGACGCTGGTGGCGCTACATCAGGCGTCGCCCCCGCCCGCTGGCTCTGGCGACAATACCGAGGGCGACGACAAGGGCGAGGGCTATGAGCCAAGCAGCCCCAACGTCTTCGCCGTCGTGCTGGATGCGCACGGCGCCACGCTCGCTGATCCCAGCCGGGTCAGCGGCGTGGGTCTGCCTGATCTCGCCGCCGCGGCGCCTGTGCTCTCTGGCGCGCGAGATGACACGATGGTCAACGCGCGCATCCACGATCAGGAATATCTGCTCTACTCGCGGGCCATCGTCTCACACGATCAGGTGGTCGGCGCGGTGCAGGTGGGGCAGTCGCTGGCGCCGATGGAGCGCCAGACCCACGATCTGCTGCTCACGCTGATCCTGGTCGGCCTCGGCGCGCTGCTCGTGACGGCTGGCGCCAGCTTCGTGCTAGCCGACCGCGCGCTGCTGCCCATGCGCCTGGCCTACAATCGGCAGCGCCAGTTCGCCGCCGCCGCCTCGCATGAATTGCGCACACCGCTGGCCTTCGTTCGCTCGCAGCTGGAGCTGGTGAGTCGGCGACTCCAGCGTGCGCAGGCGGGCGAGTCGCCTTCCGCCAGCGTCCCACGCGGCGTGGCCGCCGAGGCGCGCGACGACCTCGATGAGACGCTGAACGAGGTGGACTATATGACGCGCCTGGTGCGCGATCTGCTGCTGATGGCGCGCGATGAGAGCGACCACCGCAGCATCGCCTGGCGTCCGGTGGACCTGACGGCGCTGACGCGCGATGTCATCGAAACGGCGCGGCCCACGGCGCAACGGCGCGGGCTAACGCTGGAAGACACGACCGCCAGCGGCGATCGCATCTGGGTGATGGGCGACTACGACCGCCTGCGGCAGCTCTTGCTGATCCTGCTGGACAACGCCACGCGCTACACGTCAGCGGGCGGGCGCGTCTGGGTCGAGGCGCGCGGCGGGCGCGGCTCGCGGCTCGGTGGACGCCGCCCGGTGGCGCTGATATCGGTGGGCGACACAGGCATCGGCATCGCGCCCGATCAGCAGCAGCGCATCTTCGAGGCGTTCTATAGGCCCAGGGGACACAGCGCCAGCGGCGGACATGCGGATGGCGTGGATGGCGTGGATGGCGACCACGGCGGCGCGGGGCTGGGTCTGGCGCTGGCGCGCTGGCTGGTGACGGCGCACGAGGGCGACATCGCCGTGCGCAGCGCGCCGGGCGCGGGCAGCGTCTTCACGGCCTCGCTGCCACTGCTGGCGGATTATCATGCGACCGAGAGCGACGCCGCCAGCGACGAAGACGATCTGGCCGAGGCGCCCTCATCAGAATCGCCTGCCAGTCGCTCCATCGCTGGTGACGAATGACCCGCGCCTTCGCGGTCCAATGCTGCCAGATGTGAAAATCCACAGCGGGCTCTCACGTTCTTCCGAGCCTGGCGCGCTATGCTTCCAGTCAACGGGCTTGCTCTCCGTGGCTGGTGGAACGCGGAAGCGAGCGAGACGACACGGCGAGGAATGCGATCAGGAGCGCGCCATGAACCAGCAACCATCCAGGCAAGACGACGCCTACAACCAGGCGCCAACAACCCGCATGCCGGCATCCCCACAGACTGGCGCGAATCAGCCAGCTCGTCGCGCTGACCCAGCGCCGCAGCGGCCGCCGCAACCCACCCGCATGCCGCGCGCCCGCGCACAGGCGATCACCCGCACGCTCAAGAATACGCTGATCGCGGGCAGCATCATGGCGTTTGGCGCGCTGGCGGCGCTGGCCGCGGGACACGCGACTGGCGTGACCGCGCACGCAGGCGCCAGCAATTCCACTGGCGCTGGCGCCGCGCCATCCAGCGCGCCCACCAGCACGCCAGGCTCAGATGATGATTCGGGCGGATTCTTCAACTCGGCGCCGTCGAGCGGCCAGAACGATAACAGTGGCGGGTTCGGTGTCAGCCCCAGCGCGCCATCAACGGCGCCGATCACCGGGTCAAGCGTCTCGTAGCGTCTCGTAGCGCGCCGGGGCAGGTGTCCGGAGGGGAGCTTCGATGCCAGAACATCCTGATGAGCAGGCATTTCAGACGCCGCGAGGGCTGGGTCGCGCCGCATTTCACGCGATGGGGACGACCGTCTCGCTGTTCGCGCCGACCGACGCGCTGTCAGCGGCGCGCCGCATGACTTGCGCGCTCTTCGACGAGTGGGAGCGGGCGCTGAGCCGCTTCCGCCCAGAGAGCGAACTCTCGCGGCTGAACGCCTCGGCGGGGCTGCGTGTCGCCGTCAGTCCGCTGCTGCTGACGACGCTGCTCAAGGCGCTCGACGCCGCCAGAGCCACGCGCGGCGTGTTCGATCCGACCATCCTGCAGCGCATGATCGAGATCGGCTACGACCGCGACTTTGTGGCGCTGCCAGCGCGCCTGCCCGCCGCGCCAGCGGGTCGCCGAGGGCGCACGGGCGCCTGGCGCGAGGTCGAGGTGGACGAAGAGCGGCGAATGGTACGCCTGCCAGCGGGCGTCGGCCTCGACTTCGGTGGCATCGCCAAGGGGCTGGCGGTGGACGCCGCGCTCGACCAGCTCGTGGAGAATGGGATCACGCCCGCGCTGGTGAATGCGGGCGGCGACCTGGCGGCGCACGGTCTGCCGCCTGATCTGCCCTCCTGGCCGATCATAGCGCCGGGTCGCGACGAGCGCTGGGTGATCGGCCTGGAGCGTGGCGCGCTGGCGACCTCTGGCCTGGAGCGCCGCCACTGGATGCAAGGCGATCAGTCGCGCCACCACCTGATTGATCCCGCCACCGGCGACCCATCGGCCTCCGGGCTGTGGTCGGTGACAGCAGTGGCGGGCGCGTGCGCGCAGGCCGAGGTGGCGGCCAAGACCGCGCTGATTCTGGGCGCGAAACGCGGCGCGCGCTTCATCGAGACGGCGCGGCTGGGCGCGCTGCTGGTAGAGCGTTCAGGCGCGTGGAGCGCGGTGGGCGCGTGGCCCAGCGCGGGCATGCGCCCACTGGCAGCGCATGCGACGGGCGCGGCAGGCGCGACGAGCGAGCCGGAGGTCATCGAATGAGCGCATGGGGACAGGTCACGTGGGACATCGCGCGCTCCGGCGGC
>JAICVT010000248.1 GCA_025935235.1 Ktedonobacterales bacterium
GAGAGGCCGTCAATGATCGAGCTGCGCGGATCGCCGCGGAAGTCGGACGAGACCAGCGGCTCATCGGTGTAGCCCAGGATGTCCTTGAGCTTGCCTTCCGCCTGCTGCTTGAAGAGCGCGTTGACCGCCTCGACCGACGTGCCCTTGTTCAGATTGGCCACGAAGTCCACCACTGAGACGGTGACGGTCGGCACGCGCAGCGAGAAGCCGTCAAACTTGCCCTTCAGGTCGGGGATGACGAGCGCCAGCGCGCGAGCGGCGCCAGTCGAGGTCGGGATGATGTTGGCGCTGGCGGTGCGGGCGCGGCGCAGGTCGGGATGCACGACATCCAGCGTGCGCTGGTCATTGGTGAAGGAGTGGACGGTGGTCATCATGGCCTTCTCGATACCATAGGCGTCATGTATGACCTTGGCCGCCGGAGCCAGGCAGTTGGTGGTGCAGGAGGCGTTCGAGATGATGTTCTGCGTGGCGGGATCGTACTTGTCTTCGTTCACGCCCAGCACGAGCGTGATGTCCTCATTCTTCGCCGGAGCGGAGATGATGACCTTCTTGACCGAATCGTGACGGTGCGCTTTGGCCTTGTTGGCGTCGGTGAAGAGGCCGGTGCTCTCGATGACGATCGCGGCGTCCACATCGCCCCACGGGATCTGCCCGGGGTCGCGGTCAGAGAAGACGCGGATGTGCTTGCCGTTGATAATCAGCTCGTTCTCGCCCGTCTCAACCGTGCCATCGAAGCGGCCATAGGTGGAGTCGTAGCGGAACAGGTGCGCGTTCGCTTCGAGGTCGGCGACGTCGTTGATGGCGACGACTTCGATGTCGTTGGGGTAGCGTTCGAGCATGGCCTTCAGGCTCTGGCGCCCGATGCGCCCGAAACCGTTGATCGCGACTCGCGTTGCCATGAAGGATATCCTCCTGAAAGCGGTTTGTCTGGAAAACAACTCCAGTGGCGCGGCCCCATTGCCGCGTCTCACTCGCCAAAGACGCCCTCCGCCTCCTCGCGGTGGGCCTACAGGCGCCCGCCTCGAATTGTATCACCCGCGCCCGCGTCTCCGGCGGTCCAGCTCGCCGACCGCCCGCACTCAGGGGCGCGCGCCCTGCTGTGGCGTTTGCCCAGAGTCGCGCGGCTCCGCGGACGGCGCGAACGCGGCGCGCAGCCCTTGCTCCGCCAGGCTGGCGGCGGTGACGGCCCGCGCGGGTCGTGGGCGGCCCTTGAAGATGGCGAACAGATACCACAGCGACGGGAACAGCACGAGCGCGCCCGCCGCTGAGGCAATCGTCACCGCCAGCAACACGCTATCGGGCGCGGCAGCGCTGGCGATGGTGACATCGGGAATGATGAGATACGGGTACTGCGCGACGGCCCAGGCGGCCAGAATGCAGGCGATCTCGCCCGCCACCAGATAGCGCGCCCAGAGGTAGCGTCCGCGCAGTAGCGCCACAGCGGCCAGCAGCCCAATCAGCATGGCGCCCAGCGAGAGGGGCAGCGCCTTGCCAACCAGGCCGCTCCACAGCAGCGGCTCCTCTGCCCGCGAGAGCAGCGCCGCCGCCGCGCCCAGCACAGCCGTTACCGCGCCCGCCCACAGTGCGCGGACGCGGAAGTCATTGGTCAGCTCGGCGTCGCCCGCCATCCGCGCCTCCACCGCGAGGTAGGCGGCCGCCAGCGTGGCGCAGATGGCTACCGCGAAGGCCCCGCAGACCAGCGCGAAGGGCACCGTCCACGTCGTCCAGAGGTTGGCCTGGACCACGCCGCCAATGACGCGGATGTCGCCCCCGGCGATAGCGCCTGCCAGCGCGCCCAGCATGAACGGCGCGATGACGCTGGCGCCGTTGAAGGTGTAACCCCAGGCGGTGGCGATGCCCGCGCGCTCAGCGAACTGCGAGCGCAGGCCGAAGCCCGCCCCACGCAGCACGATGCCGACCAGCGCCAGCACGATTGGGATGAAGAGCGCCGTCGAGACGGCGGCATAGACGACGGGGAAGGCCGTCCAGGTGACGACGATCACGTAGATCAGCCAGACGTTATTCGCCTCCCAGACCGGGCCGAGCGCGTGCGAGATGGCATCGCGCTGGCGAGCAGCGCGCGGCCCACGCGCCAGCAGATCCCACAGGCCCGCGCCGAAGTCCGCGCCACCCAGCGCGGCGTAGGCGATCAGTCCGACGCCGACGAGGGCAGCGCCGATATTGGCGAGTGTCGAGGGCGCAGCCGATGCGACCATAGCCGATGCCACCAGTTTCATTGCCGCTGCTCCTCTCTACTGCGCCGATTCGGCGCTCGCGCCCTGCTGCGACTTCAGCGCGAGTTTCGCGGCGACGCCAGACGTCGAGCGGGCAAGCCGCAACAACAGCGAGATGAGCGCGACCGTCAAGGCGAGATAGATCAGCAGGAAGACCAGCAGAATCGTCAGCCCAGCGCCAGGCACAGGCGTAACGGCGGCGCTGACGCGCATCACTCCCTGGATGATCCACGGCTGGCGACCCACCTCGGTGACGATCCAGCCTGCCTCCAGCGCGATGAACCCCAGCGGGCCGGTCAGGACCGCGCACCACAGCATCAGCCGCGAGATGCGCGAGCGTGGAACCGCGCCGCCGTGGCGCAGATAGAGCAGCCAGAACCAGACCGGCAGGGCAATCATCAGGATGCCCGTGCCAACCATCAGGTCGAAGGCCAGATGCACGAGCAGCGTGTTGGGCCAGTCCGCGCGCGGGAAGGCATCCAGTCCCTTGACCGTGGCGTTGGGGTCACCGTAGGCCAGCCAGCTCAACAGTTTGGGAATCTCGATGCCATAGTTCGTCTGCTGTGTGTTCGGATCGGCGATCCCCAGGATGCGCAGTGGCGCCCCGGCCACCGTCTGGAACAGCCCCTCCATCGCCGCGAGCTTGGCAGGCTGCGTGTGCGCCACCATTTTCGCGCTCAGATCGCCAATGTAGGCTTGAATGGGCGCCACGATTGCGCCAAACGCCATCGGCAGCAGCAGCCCGCGCGTGTGATAGGCCGTGCGCCGCCCACGCAGCAGCGCCACAGCATAGATCGCGGCGACGGCGAAGGCGCTCACCTGATAGGCGGCCAGGATCATATGAACCGTCTCAGCAGGCGTGGCCGGATTGAACATCGCCGCTAGCGGGTCCACGCTGGTGACGCGCCCATTGGCGAACGTGAACCCGGCGGGCGCGTTCATCCAGGCGTTGGCTGTCACGACGAAGAAGGCCGAAGCCGTGCCGCCCAGCGCTACCGGAATCGAGCAGAGCCAGTGGGCGAGCGGCGAGAGGCGATCCCAGCCGTAGAGATAGAGACCCAGGAAGATGCCCTCGGTGAAGAAGGCGAATCCCTCCAGCGCGAACGGCAGCCCAATCACAGCGCTGGCGAATCCCATGAAGCGCGGCCAGAGCAGGCCCATCTCGAAGGAGATGGCCGTGCCGGAGACGGCGCCGACGATGAAGAGGATGCCGAACGCCTGGCTCCAGCGGCGCGCCAGCGCGTACCAGATCGTATCGCCGCTGCGCAGCCCCAGCCCCTCGGCGACACACAGCAGCGCTGGCAGCCCCACACCTAGCGCAGCGAAGATGATGTGGAAGGCCAGCGTGGACGCCATCGCAACGCGCGCGGCAAGCAGATTGGACATTGGCCCGTCTCCTCCATGCAGGCCGCTGGCGTGCGCGGAGGCGCACGACAACCAGAGCCGACCCCTCCCGCAGATTGTAGGCCGCAATCGCCAGCGTCAATCAATCTGGGGCGCATCGCCGCCCCGTAACGAACTCGTTGCGCTCTGGCGACGCGCGGGGCGTATACTTGCGATCACGACGAGCGTGGAGTCTTGCACCTGGGGGAGCGCATGATCGAGAGGGCACAGGGCGCGCCAGCCGCCAATCTGGCCTCGCGAGAGTCGGCGCCGCAGAGCGTTCCGCTGGCAATCCGGCTTGGCTGGCTGGCGCTGGTTGTGAGCGCCACCGCGCTGGCCGGGTTCAGCATGCCGCCCTACTATCACGATCTACTCTCCACATGCTCAGGCGCGGTCTGCAATCTCGATGGCTCGCTGAGCGCGTCGGATATGCGGGCGCTCGCCGCCGCGGGCATCTCGCCGTCTGCCTATGCCAGCTACACCGTCGCGCTCCTGGGAATGGTCAGCGTCGTCTGGCTGGCAGTGGCGCTGTTGATCTTCGCGCGACGTCAGAACGACCTCGGCGCGCTGGTGATCGCCGCGATTCTCGCCACCGCCAACCCCATCTCCGTCAATGGCCCGGCGACAGCGCTGGCGCTCGCGCATCCGACGCTGGCGCTGCCAATCAATCTGGCCATGGCGGCGGGCAGCCTCACCTTCCCGCTGCTCTTTCTGCTGTTTCCGGATGGCCGCTTCGTCCCGCGATGGATGCGCTGGGTCGCGCTGCTCGTGCTGTTGGTCAACGCGCCATCCATCCTGGCGCCGTCAGACTCGGCCCTGAACGCGCCCGACAGCCCACTCGCGCTGCTCACGGGACTCCTGCCATTGGTCGTCTTCTTCGTCATCGTCGCGGCGCAGATCTATCGGTATCGGCGTGTGGCGACGCAACGCCAGCGCGAGCAATCGAAGTGGGCGGTCTTCGGGCTGCTCTGCGCCGCGACTGCCGTGATTGCCCTGAATGTCGTCGGTGTCCTCTGGCAGCAGGCGTTCGGAGGTGGTGAGCCATCCGAGGTCATTATGAACACGCTGTTCCCGCTGACGCTGCTGGCCATTCCACTCTCCATCGGCGTCGCCATCCTGCGGTCGCGGCTCTACGACATAGACATCATCATCAAGCGCACGCTGGTCTACGGCTCGTTGACGCTGATCCTGGCCGCGCTCTACTTCGCGCTGGTCATCGGCGCCCAGCGCCTCACCCAAGCCTTCACCGGGCAACAGGTCAGCCAGCAGCCGGTGGTGATCGTGCTCTCCACTCTGCTGATCGCCGCGCTCTTCACGCCCCTGCGCGCACGGCTCCAACGCTGGATTGATCGCCGCTTCTATCGCAGCCGCTACGACGCGGCCAAGACGGTGGCGGCCTTCAGCGCGTCGCTGCGCAGCGAGGTGGACCTGGCGCAACTCGATGAGCGGCTGCTGGCGGTGGTGGAGGACACCGTGCGCCCAGCGCACGCCTCGCTCTGGCTGCGCGCCTCGATGCCAGGCGGTTCCGGCTCGAAACCGCAAGGAGGCGAGCGATGACCGCCATGACGACCGCTCCTGACCTACCTGCACAGGCGAGCGGGGAAGTGGCCCGGCTGCGCGGACGCTGGCTCACGTTGGCGCGAGCAGGATGGATAGCCGTCGCGCTCTCCCAGGCGGCGCTCTCGGTTGTCGGCCTCTCCGCCTGGAACGCCGCCCTGCAAACCGTCTGCACAGCGTCGCCGTGCGCTGATTGGCAGGTGACACCGGCCACGGTCCAGGGCCTTGCCCACTGGGGCATCTCGCTCGGAGCCTTCGCGTTCTGGGCAGTTGTGCTTCAAGCCCTCTACACGGCGGTCTTCTATGCGGTCGCGGCGCTCATCTTCTGGCGCAAGTCAGATGACGGGCTGGCTCTGTTCGTCTCTCTATCGTTGCTGCTGGTGGGCACGCTCTCACCATCGTCCCGCGCGGCGCTGGCCGACCATCAGGTCTGGTATGCGTTCGCACAATTCGCCGCTTCCATGGGCTGGGCCTCGCTCTTCACGGTCTTCTTCTGCCTGTTCCCTGATGGTCGTTTCGTTCCACGTTGGGCAGCGCTTGTGGCAGTGGGCAACTATCTCATCAATGTGCCTTCCGCCTTGCCAGGCCTGTTTTCCAACACGCCGTTCGATTCGGATGCATGGCCAGTGACAGGGGTTGCGCTAGTCGAGTTACTCCTGTTCGGCTCCGGCGCGGTCGCTCAGATCTACCGATATAGGCGTGTCTCAGGACCCGTAGAGCGTGAGCAGACCAAATGGGTGGTGGTGGCGCTCATGGCGGCTACCGCAGGCGGAATCACGCCTGACATAGTAGCTGCTGTCGTGCCCTCGCTCAGTTCGTCGACCTATGCCAGCGCGCTGTATAGTCCGCTCTCTAGCGCCGTGACTGGGCTGAGTTTCGTGCTGCTTCCAATTGGAGTCGGCATCGCCATCCTGCGCTCACATCTGTGGGACATCGACATCATCATCCGGCGTACGCTGGTCTACGGCTCGCTGACCCTGATCCTGGCCGCGCTCTACTTCGCGCTGGTCATCGGCGCCCAGCGCCTCACCCAAGTCTTCACTGGGCAACAGGTCGGCCAGCAGCCGGTGGTGATCGTGCTCTCCACTCTGCTGATCGCCGCGCTCTTCACGCCCCTGCGCGCCCGCTTGCAGCGCTGGATTGATCACCGCTTCTACCGCAGCCGCTACGACGCGGCCAAGACGGTGGCGGCCTTCAGCGCGTCGCTGCGCAGCGAGGTGGACCTGGCGCAGCTCGACGAGCGGCTGCTGGCGGTGGTGGATGAGACGCTGCGCCCAGCGCATGCCTCACTCTGGCTGCGCGCCGCGTCTGGCGCTCGACTGTCAGCGTCCACGAGCACATCCGCGACTGAGTGAGGAGTTTGAGGAGTTCGAGGAGTTCGAGGAGTTCGAAGAGATGAGCCTGGAGATCTCGGCGCCGCCAAGCGCATCCTTACCTGGGACAGCGCGCGCCCAGCGGTTCGCATGGCTGGCGTGGACGCTACTACTGGGGCTGGCGCTGCCGCTGGCCGCGCTC
>JAICVT010000126.1 GCA_025935235.1 Ktedonobacterales bacterium
CACCAGCGCCGCCACCCAGCCCCACTCGCTCTGTTGGCCGGCGAAGAAGGCCGCCAGCGCCGCGACGATGATCGCCAGCTTGGCGCCGATGTTGACGACTCCGGCGGCCAGCTCAATGCGCGTCAGTGCGGTGGCGCTGTTACTATCGCCCGCCGACAGCAGCAGCGCCAGCCCCACCAGCACCAGGATCAGCGCCAGCGCGCATGCGCCGCGCAGCAGCAGCTTCATGGTCGTCTCCCTCTCCTTGTATCAGCTCATCATGCCCTGGGCAAGCGATTTGTAGAAGATCGTCGTGGCGCGCCCGAAGCCATCCGCCTCGAGCGAGTAGCCCGGGATGCTGCCGACCTCACGGTAGCCCAGCGCGCGATAGAAGTATACGGCGTCGCTATCGGTGTTGGTGTCGAGCACGAGCAGCGTCCGTCCGTTGTCGCGCGCCAGCGACTCCACCGCGTCCATCAGGGCGCGCCCGATCCCCTGGCGGCGCGCGGCGCGGTGCGCCATCAGCTTCTGCACCTCGGCGCGGTGCGGCGCGTTCTGCCTGGGCGATGGCTCCAACTGCGCGCTGCCCACCACCGCGCCCGCGCGCTCGGCCACCAGCAGCCAGCGCTTGCCCGCCGCGACCTCGGCGATGACGCCGCGCCAGTAGTCGTGAGCGCGGGCATCGTCCAGTGGATGCCAGAAGCCCAGCGAGGCGCCGCTGGCCACCGCGTCTTGCAGCAGCGCCGCGAGGCGTGCGATGAGCGCCGCGGCCTCGTCGGCCTCGACACGGCGAATCGCTACCAGGCTTTCAGGGCTGTCGGCTTCGTCTGGCAGAGCGGTCATGCTGGGCTGTCTCCTCGTTGTCGTGCGTGGAACCTCTCCCCCCCGGCCACCTCCCCTTCAGGGAGGGGGGAACCTGCGGCGGGCGTGTGGCGCTGGCGGGCAAGGCGTCTGGTTAGTGAAACACCTGCGCTTGGTGAGGGCGCCTGGCCTGAGTTCCCCTCCCCTCGTAGGGGAGTGGGGCAGAGACCCGCCCATCGCTGGTAGTATAGCCCACCGCGCCAGCCCGCGCGGCCCTCACCCCTGCCCCTCTCCCAGCGGACGAGGGGAGTTGCGCTGGCCCAGAGGGTTAGCCGATGGGCCAACGATCCATGCGTCTCTGGCGCGACCTGAAAGCCCCTCTCCCGCCGCAGCGGGGGAGGGGTTGGGGTAGGGGCATCGCGCCACACCGCCTGAAATGGGTTCCCCCTCCCTGAAGGGGAGGGGGCTAGGGGGAGAGGTTCGCTACCCGATGCTTCCTTCGGGCTGCTGGGGCGACTCGCCGAGCGGTGGCGGCGCCTCCTGCTCCATCTCCTCCGTCAGCGGATAGACGGCGGGCGCGGGTGGCGTCGGCTCCTGGTCTGGCTCATCGCGCCGCTTGGCCGCCGCTGGCTCCTCGCTGGTCGGCGCGCTCGCGGCGGGCGTCTCCTCGCGGCGCTCCAGCAGCGCCGTGCGGATCACGTCGTCCATCGTCCCGGCCAGCGTGAAGCGCATCTCGGCGCGAATCTTCTCTGGAATCTCGGCCAGGTCTTTCTCGTTCTCCTCCGGCACGATCAACTGACGGATGCCGACGCGATGCGCCGCCAGCGCCTTCTCCTTCAGTCCGCCGATCGGCAGCACGCGCCCGCGCAGCGTGATCTCGCCGGTCATGGCGATATCGCTGCGCACGGGGCGGCGGGTCAGCGCCGAGATGATCGCCAGCGCCATCGTGATACCCGCCGACGGCCCATCTTTGGGGATGGCGCCCTCGGGCAGGTGGATATGGATGTCCATCTCGCCAGGGAAGTCTTCGGGCAGGTCCAGCTCATCGGCGCGCGAGCGGATGTAGGAGAGCGCGGCGCGCGCCGACTCCTGCATCACATCGCCGAGCTGGCCCGTCACCATCAGCCCACCTTTGCCGGGCATCGTCACCACCTCCACCGGCAGCAGCGCGCCGCCGTTCGAGGTCCACGCCAGGCCAGTGGCCACGCCAATCTGCCCCACTTCCATCGCCTTGTCGGGCAGATAGCGTGGCGCGCCGAGATACTGCTCCACATTCTTGGCCGTCACGCGGATGCGCGTGTCGGGGCTGAGCACGATGCGCCGCGCCGCCTTGCGGCAGATGGTGGCGAGCTGGCGCTCCAGGCTGCGCACGCCGGCCTCGCGTGTGTAGCGCGAGATGATGTAGCGCATCACGCCAGTGGGCGCCTGCACTTGCGAGCGGCTCAGACCGTGCTCGTTCAGCACCTTGGGCAGCACGAAGCCGCGGCCAATCTCGACCTTCTCTTCCTCGGTGTAGCCCGGCAACTCGATGATATCCATGCGGTCGGCCAGCGCGCGCGGAATCTGGTAGCGGCTGTTGCCCGTGCAGATGAAGAAGACCTGCGAGAGATCGTAGGGCGTCTCCAGATAGTGATCGCTGAAGCTGTTGTTCTGCTCCGGGTCGAGCACCTCCAGCAGGGCCGCTGCCGGATCGCCGCGATAGTCCGCCGCCAGCTTGTCTATCTCGTCGAGCAGGAAGACGGGGTTGACCACCCCGGCGGTGCGCATCGCCTGGATGATGCGCCCCGGGAGCGCGCCTACATAGGTGCGGCGGTGGCCGCGAATCTCGGCCTCATCGTGTACGCCGCCCAGCGAGATGCGCACGAATGTGCGGCCCAGCGCATGCGCGATGCTGTGGCCCAGCGAGGTCTTGCCGACCCCTGGCGGGCCGATCAGGCAGAGGATCGGCCCCTTGTTGGCGTTGGCGGCCTGGGCCAGCGCCGCCGCGTCGGCGGGTGAGCCGTTGCGCGCCGCCAGTTGCGCCTGGCGCTGCGCCTGGAGCATGCGCAGTTGACGCACGGCCAGGAACTCGATGATGCGCTCTTTGACCTTCTCCAGCCCATAGTGCTCGTTGTCGAGCGTCTTCTGCGCGAAGGCCATGTCGAGGCGGTCTTCGGTGCGCTCGGTCCACGGCAGCGCCAGCATCCAGTCAATGTAGTTGCGCAGCACCACCTGCTCGGCGGAGTGCGGCGGCATGCGCTCCAGGCGATCCAGCTCTTTGGTGACCTTGGAGCGCGCCTCCTCGGGCAATTGCTTCTGGGCGACGCGGTCGCGCAGCTCGCGGATCTCGCTGGCCTGGTCGCCGCCCAGCTCCTCCTGGATGGCGCGCAGTTGCTCTTTCAGATAGTATTCGCGCTGGTTCTTGTCAACCTGATGCCGCACCTTCTGGCGAATCTTGTTCTCCAGTTCGCGAATCTCGATCTCGTTGCCCAGCGAGACGCAGATTTTCTCCAGCCGCGCCAGCGGGTCGAGCGTTTCCAGCAAGTCCTGCTGCTGATCGGTCTCGCCCGACATGCGCGCGGCCATCTCGTCGGCCATGCGGCCCGGCGCGGTGATCTGGAGGGTGGAGGCCACATCCTCGGCGTTGAAGCGGCGGTCGAGCAGCGAGAGCTTCTCGAAGAGCGAGCCAGCGTGGCGCATCATGGCGCGGGCGGCGATGCGCTCGAATGGCTCCTCCTCGACCGGCGTCACCGCCACGCGCGCGAATGGCTCGCGCTGCTCCCACTCGCCCAGGCGAACCCGCCGCAGGCTGTGGACGGTGATCTGGAGCGCCTGTTCACTCTGCTCCTCGAACTGCTTGATCTCGACCAGGGCGCCGATGTCATAGGCGTCGGCGGGGCCGGGATCATCCACCGCTTCGTCGCGCTGCGCCACCGCGACGAAGCGCTTGTCGGCGGCGTAGGCGGCTTTGACCGCTTCGAGCGTCTTTTCGCGCCCGATAGAGAGGGTGACGCTGGCGCCTGGGAAGATGACGACGCCTTTGAGGAGCGCCAGTGGATAGGTCTGGATCGGCGGCTGCTGGTCGGGCTGGCTCAGGTCGCCCAACGCTGCTTCATCACGCATTCCCCGTGTCGTTGTATCCATGAAAGTGGGATCCTCATGAGTGCTGGCGGCGTGTGTCATCCATGTGGCGTCTCACTCCCATTCTCCCAGTGCGATCCGTCTCGGCCCGTGGCGATCGCGTGCGATCTACGTGCCAGGTTGGTTATCTCAAGAGAACGTCCGGCGCCACCCATCGGGCGCGGCGGCGAGCCGAGATCGGCGCGCACCGCGTCTGGAGAGCGGCGCCATGAAGCACGGATGACAGCGATGTGATTGATTGTACTGGTTGTGTCGGTTGTATTGGTTGTAGACGACTACCCGCGTTTCAGAGCGGCCCGCTCATGTTCGCTCATGTAGGAGAACGGGCAGCCCTGGCGCGCTCAGCATGCTCAACATGCTCAGGCCGACTCGTTCTCCAACTCGACGTTGTTGCGCGACTCGATGACGGCGCGCGTGATGACCTGGGCCGGCTGATGCGACGTGATGGTGTCGCCATCAATCACGACCTTCTTCACATCTGAACGTGAAGGCGCGTCGAACATCACATCGAGTAGGACATTCTCCACAATGGTGCGCAGACCGCGCGCGCCCGTCTTCTGGGCCAGCGCGGCATCGGCGGCGGCTTCGAGCGCCGACTGCGTGAAGGACAGCTCGATGCGATCCAGATTCATCAGCTTCTGATATTGCTTGACGATCGCGTTCTTCGGCTCGGTCAGAATGCGAATCAGCGCCTCGCGGTCAAGGCTGTCGAGCGAGCAGGCGACCGGCAGACGCCCGACGAACTCAGGAATCATGCCGAACTTTAGCAGGTCGTCGGGGATCAGCTGCGCCAATGCCGAGTTGCTCAGCTCTGGCGTCTCATCCACCGCCTTGAAGCCCATCAGCTTGTGGCTGCCCAGCCGCTGCTCGACGATCTTATCCAGCCCCTCGAAGGCGCCGCCGCAGATGAACAAGATGTTCTGCGTGTTGATCTGGATGAAATCCTGGTGCGGATGCTTGCGCCCGCCCTGTGGCGGCACATTGGCGATCGTGCCCTCGATGATCTTCAGCAGCGCCTGCTGCACGCCCTCGCCTGAGACATCGCGCGTGATGGAGGGGTTGTCGGCCTTGCGGGCGATCTTATCTATCTCGTCAATGTAGACGATGCCCCGCTCGGCGCGCGCCACATCAAACTCGGCGATCTGGATCAGCCGCAGCAGGATGTTCTCGACATCCTCGCCGACATAGCCCGCCTCGGTCAGCGCGGTGGCGTCGGCGATGCAGAAGGGCACGTCGAGCACCTTGGCCAGCGTCTGCGCCAGCAGCGTCTTGCCACTGCCGGTGGGGCCGATCAGCAGGATGTTGCTCTTGCCCAGCTCCACGTCGTCAATCTGCATGCCAGAGTTGATGCGCTTGAAGTGGTTATAGACCGCGACGGCAAGGGTCTTCTTGGCGCGATCCTGGCCGATGACATACTGGTTGAGCTGGTCATAGATCTTCTTGGGCGTCGGCGCCTTCCCGCTCGCCACGCGCGGCTTGACGACGGCCTGTTCTTCTTCGATGATCTCGCGGCACAGGTCCACACACTCGTCGCAGATGTAGACGCCACCCGGGCCAGCGATGAGTCGCTGCACCAGGTCCTGACTTTTGCCGCAGAAGGAGCATCGGTACGTCATGCGCGTCCCCTTCGTATTCGCCACGTTGCTACCATCCCCTCGCTGGCCGCCGGCCTCTCCCCGACGTCCGCTCACGTTGTTCGCCGTGCTTCGCCATGCTTCGCCATGCTCTGCCGTACATCGCGTGGTACGGCGTGTTGCCCCCAAGTTTGGCGCCGCAGTTGACGGGATGGCCACGCTGGCCTGGATGTCACACTGACGACACTGCCGACGATGGTTGACCGATGACCGGCCGATGGCTAGCCGAAAATTGGCGCGCCTGCCGCGCACGCCGCCTCCATCACGCTCCTCGCCACGCCAGCCGACCCGCGAGCGGATCGGGTGAGGCGGATGCGCTGGTGGGCATCGTGCCTTCATAGTATATACGTCAAATGCGCCGGGCAGGAACAAGATGGCTCCTGGTCCCGGCGTATTCAGTTCCTTCGTCCAGGTAGACTGTTCAGGTTGGCCGCGGCGGGGAAGCGCTACTCCTCCGCCTCCGGCTGCTCTGTCGCCTGCGCGGCAGGCTTCACAGCGGGTTTCACGGCGGGCTTCGCGGCTGACTGCTCGCTGGCGCTGGCCTTCGCAGGCTGCTCGGCGGCCTGCTCATCTGTCTGCTCGGCGACCTGCGCGCCCACGCGGGCGGCCGCGGCGGCGTTGGCCTGCGTATTGGCGGCCTCGGTCGCGGCTTCCGCCTCGCCCTGATCCGCCTCAGCCGCTTCAGCCATGTCGTCCGTGTCAGCCGGTTCGGCGGGCGCGGGCGGCCACTTGCCCTCGGTGGCGATCGCGATCATGCGGTCGAGCGCACTGTCGCGGCGCAGCCGCGCGATGATCGAGCGCTTCTGGCTGGCGTTCAAGCTGTTCCAGCGCTCGCGGCGGCCCGTTAGCGAGGTCATCATCTCATACCATTGCGCGGCTTCGCTGTCATCCACGGTGGTCGCTTCGGCGTCGGCCAGCGCGGCCAGCGCCAGGTCGCGCTTGACGCGCTCGGTCGCCTCAGGCTGTAGCTCCTCGCGATAGGCCTCTGGCGTCTTGTTGGTCGCTTCGAGGAACTGCTCCAGCGTCAGGCGGCTGTCTTCCAGCATGCGCCGTGTCTCGCGCGTCATCGTCTCCACCTCATCCTCCACCAGCAGCGGGTGGATGGTGTAGGTGGTGGACTCGATGAGCGCCTTGGTGACGGCCTCGCTCAGCTCGCGATTGGCGTCGCGCTGGCGCTGCGACTTGAGCTGGTCGCGGATGGCGTCGCGCACCTCGTCCATGTTGGCGTATTCGCCGACCGACATGGCGAACTCGTCGTTCAGCTCAGGCAGCTCGTGCTCCTTGACCGCCTTGAGCGTCACGTCATAGCTGGCCTCTTTGCCAGCGAAGTCGGGGTTGCCGTAGTCTTCGGGGATGGTGGTGGTGAAGGTCTTGCTCTCGCCCTCCTTCATCCCGACGATGTGCTCATCCATGCCGCTGAAGATGCCGACGCGGTCGTCGGCGAGGACGAATTCGTTGTCGTGCAGATTGCTGATGTCGCGGTCGCCGCTGGTCAGCTTGAGATCCATCGTCACCTGGTCGCCGATCTTGGCCGGGCGGTCGGCGGGCAGCCAGGCGGCCTGCTGCTGGCGCAGCCGCTCGACAGTCTCCTCGACCTGCTCTTCGGTCGTCTCCAGGCTAGGCAGCGGCACACGAATGGCCTTGTAGTCGCCGAGCGTGGCGGGGGTCAGCACCGGCACATGCACCACAGCGGAGAACGGCTGACCGATCTCCAGCGCCTGCTCAGTATCCACATGTGGCTGGGTGAGCGGCGTCAGGTTGTTCTCGGTGATGGCGTTGCGGTAGGCGCTGTCTATCAGATCGTCGAGGCCTTCCTGATAGATCGCCTCTTTGCCGAGCATGCGCTCCAGTGTGGCGCGTGGGGCGTGGCCGCGGCGGAAGCCGTGGACGGTGTATTTCTGCGCCAGGCGCTGATAGGCTTTGTCTGACGCCGATTCGATCTCTGGCCACTCCACTTCAAGGTGGAGCTTCGCCTCGCTCTCTGGCGTGCGCTCGACAGTGACTTTCAAGGTAGGGGCCTCCAACCATCACAAACCAGCGCGCGGGCCGACGCTCACGACGCGCGGCGCGGCCAATCCGCCTCGCGCGGGGCGGTTCAGGCGCGGCGATGAGCATTGCGGGGCGCGGGAGGAGTGTTCACACAGCAATTTAGTGTACGCAACGGATAGTATATCACCGACCAGCGCCGGTCGCGGCGGGAAGGCCGCTGGTCGTGAACATGTCACGCTGGCGGCTGCGGGGCGGCGTGCGGTACAGTGTGTGGGCGCGTGTTTCCCGACAACAAGCGACAACAAGCGAAAATCAACACGCGAAGATCAGCGACCGAGGAGGTTTCGCATGGCAAAGCAGTACCGGCAGGCGCCGGCAATGGTGATAGATCCGAGTAAGCGCTATCTGGCGACATTCCACACCGAGCGCGGCGATTTCGAGGTCGAGCTATTCGCCAAAGAGGCGCCAGCGACGGTCAATAACTTCGTTTTCCTGGCGCGCGAGGGCTTCTATAACGGCGTCACCTTCCACCGCGTCATCCGCGGCTTCATGGCGCAGGGCGGCGACCCAACCGGCACGGGCACGGGCGGCCCCGGCTATCAGTTCAACGATGAGCCGAGCGCGCTAAACCTCAAGCACGACAGCCCGGGCATCCTCAGCATGGCTAACGCGGGCCGCAACACCAATGGCTCGCAGTTCTTCATCACCTTTGGCCCCACGCCGCACCTGAATGGCAAGCACGCCGTCTTCGGCAAGGTTGTCAGCGGGATGGATGTAGTCAACAGCCTGCGCGAGCGCGACCCGGGTCGCGACCGCAACCCCGGCGATATGATCCTCAACATTGATGTCTCCGAAGTGTAGTCGGTGAGCCAGGATGAGCGACAACCGTTGAGGCGCCCACATCTCCCCACGCTGGCGGTGATCGCCGATCTGCACGGCAACCTGCCCGCGCTCGAAGCGACGCTGGCCGATCTGGAGCGCGCGCAGCCAGACGCCGTGGTGATCGCGGGCGACTTCGTCAATCGTGGGCCGCAGAGCCATGCGGTGGTCGCGCGGGCAGCGCGGTTGGGCTTCCCGGCCATCAGCGGCAACCACGATACCTGGCTGGCGTCGCTGGCGCATGGTGTGGGGCGTCCCGAGGGCTGGGATTCGCCCTGGTGGACGCCCGCGCGCCGCGCCAGTGAAGAGCTGACGCCCGACGATCTGGCCTGGCTGGAGGCGCTGCCCGCCACGCTGCGCGTCGAGCTGCCCGGCGCTGAGCCAGCGCTAATCGTGCATGGCAGCCCACGCCACTCGCGCGAGGGCATGGGCCGCATGCTGCCCGATGCGACGCTGGCCGAGGCGCTGGCAGGGGTCGAGGAGCGCACGATTATCGGCGCGCACATCCACTACCCCTACGAGCGCTGGGTTGGCGACCAGCATGCGGTGGTGATCGGCGCGGTGGGCTGCCCGTTCAATCGTGACATCAACGCGCAATACGGCCTCTTCACCTGGGATGACGGCGCGTGGCGCTTCGAGCGTCGTAGCGTGGCTTACGACCACGAGCCGCTGTATGAGGCGTGGCGCGCGTGTGGCTATCTCGACGATGGCAGCCTGGCGTCGGAGCTGATGCTGCTGGAGCATCGCACCGCCCGCACGCAGTATGTGCCATTCTGGGACTGGGCGGTGGAGCGCGGCCTGCCGCTGACGCGCGAGAACTTCGCGGTCTTCAGCGCTGAGCGTGACTGAGGAGCGAATCGGCGCGTCCTGACCCCAACCCTCTCCCAGAGGGAGAGGAAGCGGCGGGTTGATCCAGCGCCACGCGCCTCCTGCTCCCCTCCCCGCCTTGGCGGGGGAGGGGTTGGGGGTGGGGCAACCGTGCATCCTGAATGACCCTGACGACGAAACGATCTGGAAGAGGAATGACGTCGCAGCTACACACGTCCAACGACTCCGGCGGCGCCCAGGACGCCTCTCCACACGCCGCCGCGCGCTCGACCTCGACAACACAGGCGACCCAGGCGAGCGCGCCGAAGCCTGGGCGCCCTGGCTGGCGCGAGCTGGCGGCGCTGGCGGCGCTGCTGGCGCTGGCGGCGGCGCTGCGGCTGGCGCTGGCGGCGCGTGGCTGGCCGATCCTCAACAGCGACGAGGCGACGATGGGCCTGATGGGCAGCGACACGCTGCTGCATGGCTCGCGTCCCATCTTCCTCTATACGGAGGACTACATCGGTGCGCTACAGGCCTATCTGGCCGCGCCGGTGGATGCGCTGCTTGGGCCGACGCCGCTCGCACTGCGCGTGGTGACCACGCTGGAGATCGTCATCTTTCTGCTGGTGGTCTATGCGCTGGCGCGGGCGCTCTGGTCGCCAGCGGTGGCGCTGCTGAGCGTGGCGCTGCTGGCGCTGGGGCCAGCGTGGGCGCTGCTGCGCGAGCTGCAAGCCAGCGCTGGCGCGCAGGAGACGCTGCTGTTTGGCGCGCTGGTCGTCTATCTCGCCTTCCTGCGGCTGCGCGCGGGAGGAAATGCTGACGCGGCGGACGGGCGACGCCAGCGCCGCGCGGCGCTGGCGCTGGACGCCGCGTTTGGGCTGGCGGCGGGGGTGGGACTGTGGTGCGACTTCCTCTTTCTGCCCTATGCCGCCGCCGCGCTGCTGGCGCTGGCCTGCCTGGGGCTGCGCGACTGGCGCGCGGGCGCTCTCCGCGCCGGTCGCGTGGTGGGCGAGGTGGCGCTGGGCGTGGTGGCCTTCGTGATCGGCGCGGCGCCCTTCATCCTGGCGAATATCAGCAGCCACGGGCAGACGCTGCGCCATGTCATCGCGCTATCGCAGGCGCACACTGGCGCGGCGGCTCCCCCGTTGGGCCAGCGGCTGGCGCTCTTCGGCTGGCAGATTGGCGCGACGCTGCTGGTGGGGCTGCCACAGGCGCTGGGCAGCGCCACCATCTGCTCTGGCTGCGCGGTCTGGCCGCAGGCGGGGGTGAGCGTCACGCCCGGACAGTTGGCGCAAGAGCTGGCGTTCACGCTACCATTCGCGCTCGTGGCGTTCGCGTTGTGGCTGTGGACGGCGCTGCCGCTGGCCCGCGCGATCCGCCGCACGGCGCCGCTGCTCTGGTCGAGC
>JAICVT010000182.1 GCA_025935235.1 Ktedonobacterales bacterium
CCTCAATAGCCCAGGCTGCCCAGCTCGGTCGCGCAGAGCGGCGTGACATTGAGCGCGTAGGGCTTGCCCGTGCCGGTGTCTTTGTAGTAGGTAAAGGCCTCCTGCGTGGATGAGACTTTGCGATAGGTCGTCAGGTAGTAGGAGCCGACCGCTACCTTGCTGAAGGTGAAGATGCCCGTCTTGGTGTCGAGCGTCGCCTTGTAGTCGTGCGAATAGGCGTTGGCGGAAGGATTGACGTGCTTCGAGAGATAGATCGTCGGGACGGGATTGTTCGGGAAGCCGGTCATCGTTCCCGTCACCGTCTGCGGCGCCGCCAGCGCGCTCTTGGCCTGCTGGCCCTGGCTAGTGTCGCCATACTTGCTCACCAGTGTCTGATAGGCGGGGATGGCTGAAGCGCAGTCCTGCGTCAGCAACTGCTGGCCGAGCGACCAGTAGGCGGCGGCCGCCGCGCCGTGCGCTTTGGGTGCGAAATCACTCTTGGCGTACTGATCCAGAACCAGCTCGAACTCGGCAATCGCCTGCTTGAACTGGCTGGCCTTCACTAGTTGCTCGCCATATTGATAGTGCGCCTGGCCTGTCAGGTCAATGATGGACTGTTTGCAGGCGCTATCGCAGGCGGGATCGCCGCTGTAGGACGCCAGGAAGTCGAGCGACTGCTTGAAGGGCAGCGTGATCGCGCCCGACTTGATCCACAGGCTGTAGGTCTTGAAGAGGTCGGCGCGCGCGCGTGGCACGCTGGCCCCACTCTGGGCATAGGTCTTGACGACGGTGGTCAGCTTCTCGGTCGCGCCCGCGTAGTCACCATGCCGCAGCAGCGACTCGCCCCACTCCGTGTAGACGCCCGCCAGCGCCGCTGAGCCGGGCGCGCGCTCGCCCGCCTGCGTGTATTCATCCACCGCCACGCTCCAGTCGCCCGCGGACGCCGCCTGCTGAGCCTGCGCGCGTCGCAGCGGATTGGTCTGCGCGATGCCGCCCGCGCCCGCGCCGATCAGCGAGAGCGCCAGCAGCCCGCCCAGCGCCACCGCGCCGAACGAGCGGCGGCCCATCGCCACCCGCCCAACCAGCAGGCCGATCACCACCAGCGCCAGCGCGAAGGCGGTGAAGCTGACGGCCAGCGCGCCGGTCGCCCAGTCGCCGCCCAGCAGCGTCGTCTCGACGATGTAGACCGCCGCCAGCGTCAGCGCCAGCGCCACCGGCGCGCCTAGCGTCAGCCACAGCGGGAAGGGCAGCGCCAGCATGTGCGCCTCGGTCCACTCCGGGCCATCCGGCTCCTCTTCGTCGTCCACTCCTGCGCCGCCATACGCCGCCGGATAGTAGGAGCCAGCCGCGCGATAGGGCGCTGGCGGATAAGGCTGGTAGGGCGGGTAGGATGGGCGGCGCGGGGCGCGGGTCAGCGCGCGGCTCGGCTCCGGCCCATCCTCCGGGTACTGCTCGTACTCTTCCGAGTAGTCCTCTGCCGTCGCATCTACCACATCGGGCGCCGGGGTGGGTCGGGGTCGGGGCGCGGCAGATCGTCGCCGTCGGGTGCGTTCGTCCATCGGTGGCTCACTCCAGAGCGCTACAGGATCACCAGAAGAAGTCGCCAGCCGGTCGCTGGCAAGCCGCTGGTTGGCGGAGGCTCACTCTGCCAGCAGCGCGCTCAGGTCGGCCCGCTGGGCCAGATCGGCCAGGCGCTCGCGCGGCGCGTCCAGCCTATCCAGATCGGCGGCGAACGTCGCGAAGGGCGTCGCGGCGCCGAACTCGTCGCCATCGTCGCTGACGACGGTGACGCCGTTGCGCTTCTCCAGGTGAATGACGCTATCCAGTCCTTGCTCGAAGGTGTCATCGTGGCTGATGACGATCAACTGCTCGAAGCCGCGCACCCGGCGAATCTGCTCGGCCAGGGCGCCGCGGCGCTCGCTATCCATATTCTGGGTTGGCTCATCGAAGAAGGCCAGATCGAGGCCCGTCAGCCGCCGCAGCAGCGCCAGCCGCGTGGCCAGCGCCGCCGCCATCTGCTCGCCGCCGCTCAGCAACGCGAACGGGCGCGCTACGCCATCGCGGGTCAGGGTGATCTCATAGTCATCTTTCCAGGCGAGCTGGGCGGAATGGTCGCCGATGATGTCGCCAAAGATCGAGTTGGCCTGCACGGAGATCTGGCTGAGCAGGTGTTGCGTCACCAGCGGCCCAGCCTCTTTGATGACGCCGCGGAACTGGTCGAGCATCTTGAACGCCTCGGCCAGCTCATCGCGCTCCACGCGGGCGCGCTCCAGCTCGGCCAGCCGCTGCTCGCCTAGCGCGATCTTGCGCTCCAGCTCGGCCAGCGTCGCCGCGGCCAGCGTCTGGCGCTCGCGCTCGCTGCCCTGGCTGGCGCGCAGCGTGTTGGCGCGGCTGTCGGCCTCCTCCAGCGCGTGCGCGTCGAAGCGCGCCTGCGCCTGGGCCAGCGCCGCTTGCGCCGCTTGCGCCTCGCGCGCGGCGCTGGCCGCGCGCTCGGTGGCCGCGTCGTGCTCGCGCTGGCGCTCATCGAGTTGCCCGGCGGCGCGCTCGTGCTGCAAGTAGCGGACATGGCCAGGGCGCGCGCGCTTTAGCTCGGCCTCCAGCGCGGCGATCTCGCTGGCCAGGTTGGCATAGGGCGCCAGCGACTCGGCGAGCCGCGCCAGGTCAGCCTCGACCCGGCGTCGGCGCTCATCCGCCTCAGCGCACAGCCGCTCGGCGTCCGGCCGTCCCTCCGCCAGCGCCCGCTGACCAGCCAACTCGGCGCGCTTGTCGCCCAGCGCGCCCAGCTCCGCCATCAGCGCCGCGTGGGTCGCGGGAGCCTCAGCCAGCGTGGCGCGCTCGGCCTCCAGGCGGCTCGCCTCCTCGTCGCGCTCGCGCAGCAGCCCGCGCTGCTCATCCAGCGCCTGGCGCAGCGTCGGCAGCGTGGCCAGCCGCTTGTCGGCCTCCTGACTCTCGCGCAGCCGCCGCCGGGCGCCCTCCAGTCCAGCAGGATCGCCCGCCGCCAGCTCACGCGCGATCTCCTCCAGCTCGGCGGTCAGCTCGGCGTCCTTCGCGCCGCACTCGGCGAGCTGCGTGGCGGCCTGCTCGAGCTGCGCGCTGAAACCTTCGAGCTTCGCGTAGTGGACGCTGGCTTCGCGCGCCCGCGTGGTCTGGGTGGTGGCCGCGTCGCGACTGGCCAGCGCGGGACCCAGCTTCTGCTCCTGCTCAGCGATCAGGCGATCGAAGTAGACGGCCAGGTTGTTCTCGCCGCGCGCCTGGATATTCTTGCACGGCTCACGCAGAAAGGGACAATTGCCCGCGCCAGAGAGGTCGCGCGAGCGGTGAAAGTCTTTCAGCCGCGCCTCGATCTCGCGCACGCCCTGGTCGGCGGCCTCTTGCTCGCGCTCGAAGGTGGGCAGACCATCCACCAGCGGGCGTAGCGTCTCCAGCTTGCGCAGATTCAGCCCCATCTTGGCCTGCTGGTCGCTCGCCGTCGCGCGGCGCGTGGCAACCTCCGCGCGCTCGCGGGCGATGGCGGCGCGACGCTTCTCGTGCTGCTCGCGGCGAGCGGTCAACGCCTGTAGCGCCTCGACCTGAGCGCGCCGCTCCTCCAGCGCCGCCGCCAGCGGCCGGGCCGCCTCCACCTGCGCCAGCTCGCGCTCGCGCTCGGCGATGACGCGCCCCAGCGACGCGCGCTGCTTGCCCAGTCTTTCCAGCTCACTCTGGATCTGCTTCAGGCGGTCCATCGCCTTGAGAGCCTCGTCGCGCTGGCGCTCCACCTCGCGCTGCCGGTCGGCTGGGCCTTGCAGCGCCACCACGCGCCGCTCAGCCTGCTCGATCTCGCTCAGGCGGCGCTGGCTGTTGCGCAGGTCGCTCTGGGCGCGCTCGCTGGCGGCGGCGCCTTGCGCCTGCTGCGCCAGCAGGTCATCACGCTCCTGAGAGCGGCGCTGGGCGTGGGCGCGCCCGGCCTCGGCGCGCTGGTGCGCCGTGTGATCGGCGGCCGTCTCGGCCAGCGTCCGCGTCGCCGCGAGCGACTCATCGCGCAGCGTGACAGCCTGGGCCATCCGCTGCTGGGCGGCGCTGTGAGCGCCCGCGGCCACCTGGGCGGCGCCTTCGCGGCGCGCCAACTCGGTCTGCGCCCGGCGCAGGCGTCCCAGCGTCTCCTCGACAAGCGCCAGCTCGCTCGCCAGCGCATCGAGCCGCGCGGCGGCCTCGCGCTGGGTTTGCTGAGCGGCCGCGCGCTCCTGCCGCCAGCCGTCGAGCTGGGCGGCGCTTTGCTCCAGCGCGGCGATTTGCACATCCTGCGCCGCCATCTGGTCTTTCAGATAGCTCGCGGTATCGCGCAGCTTTTCGGCGGCGGCGCGATAATCCTCCACCTGCAGCAGGCCATCGAACTTCTTCTTGCGATTGGCGGGCGTCTCCAGAAAGTCGGCGGTCAGGGTGCCCTGGGGCGCGCCGAGCGCGGTCTTGAACAGCTCATCGAGCCGCAGCGAGCCTTCCAGCCGCAGATGGCGCTTGAGGAAGTCGAGCACATCCGCTTTGGAGTCTATGCGCTCACCAGTTCCAGGGTCGAAGATGGCCCAGTCGGCGCGCGCGCCGCAGCGCCGCGTCACGGTATAGTCGCGCTCGTCAAGCGGGGAGATGAAGGTGATGGCCACTTTGCCCGCGCGCTGCCCCTCGCGCACGAACTGCTCCTGGGTATAGGGAAGAAAGTCGAAGAGCGCCCAGCCAATCGCCTCCAGCAGGGTTGACTTGCCCGCGCCATTGTGACCGCGAATGGCGGTGACGCCGCCGCGCAGGTCAATGGCGGCCTGGTCATAGCTCTTGATATTGGACAATTCCACTCGTGTAATACGCATTGGCGCAGATCCTCATATCACAGTGGGAGCCACGGAGGGATGGAGCAGGGGCGCGCGGCGGGTGGGGCTGGCGCGGCGTCTCTGCTAGCGCTATCTTACCGCGCGCGGCAAAAGCGGAAATCATCCCGACTGGCGCAGGCCCATCTGGCCAAGCTGCCGTATCCGATCCCCATCGCAGTAGTGGGCGAGAGAACAGGCTCCCGCGTCACAGCGCGCCCAGCCGCCGCTCGGCTCCGCCGAGGTCTGGAGCCAGTATAGCGCGCGCGCGGCCCACTGGCGCTGACGTTGGGAGTGTTGGGGGACTCATCGGAGGGCTATTCAACGGTCGCGTGGGCGAAGAAGAGCGGCACGCTGGCGAAGAAATGCCCCGCGGCGTCGGCGGCCTGAGCCGTGACACGCCACGCCTCGGCCTCCGCCTGGCTCAGACGCGCGGGCCACTGTTCGGCTGCCCCGGCGGCGGCGCGCGACAACTCCAGCGTGAGGTCAGCTTCGATGAAGCGCGTGGAGGCATACGCGACCGGTGTGACCGAGATCGAGACGAAGCCCGCCAGCGCCAGCAACATACGCAACTGCCGCCCGATCAACGGGTGACGGGTGTGCGCCACCTGCCAGTCAAAGATCGCCGCGACGCAGTGATCGTTGTCGGCTCCATCGGCGCTGCCGGGGTAGACCGCCATCGTCTTCCAGTCAGGCTCCACGAGCACGATGCGCGCGCCAGGACGCAGCACCCGCCGAAACTCGACCAGCGCCTGCAAGGGATCATCCACATGCTGGAGCAGCCGATCGGCGCGCAGGGCGTCGAAGCCCCCCGTCTCCAGTGGCAGCGCGGTGGCGTCGGCGGTGACAAAGCGCAGCGTACGCGCGGCATCCGCGTCGGTCGCATCAGTCGCGCGGGCGATCATCTCGGCGCTGCTATCAACGCCCACCACCGAGCCGGTCGCGCCGACGCGCCAGGCAAGCTCGCGCGCATCGGCGCCCAGCCCGCAGCCGACATCCACGGCGCGCTCGCCGGGCTTCAGGTCGAGCAGGTTATAGCTCAGCGCCTTATAGGCGGTCACCGCGCTGATTTGTGCGAGCCTCGCAAGCCAGTCACCTGCGCTCAGCGCATCCACATAGCTGGGCAACGCGCTCGGCTCCTCGTCTGGGGACGGCTCCAGCGGCTCAGCGGCCGCTGGCTCCTCCATGACCGTAGGCTCGGCGATGACCCTCTCCTCGATGGCCTCCTCATCGTTGGGCGATGGCGCGGTGATTGGAGGCGCATCCTCGCTTTGCTCGCTTTCCTCTCCCAGTTCGCCGATCGGCTCTTCCTCTTCGACTGGCGCATCGACAACCAGCTCAGCTTCCGGCTGCTCTTCGGCTGTCGCCGCTTCCACCGGCTCCGCATCCGGCTCCGCCGCTATCTCGGCGGGTGATGCGGCCACTGCCGTATCGGACGCCTCGGGCGCCGTCTCAGGCGCCGAGGCGCCCGGAGCCGGATGCGGAACTGGCGGCTCGCCGGGCGTGGCGGGCTTGTCAGCGGCGCTCAGGGCGTCATCCGCTGGCTGCGAGGGTCGCTTGAATCGGAACCATGCCTTCGCCATGTGGGGAACCTCCTTGCGTAGAGATCAGCACGCGGAGAAACCACGTTAGCAGGCCTGAACGCGAGACAGCGCGACGCCAGCCGACCCCGCAACGCTCCGCCATGCCCGGCCGCGCTCAGCCATGCGCTCTCCAAAGAAAAGGAACTGCCTGTATTTTATCACCGAGTCCAAGCCCGATTGACAGGCAAGGGCAAGATGCTACAATCACTCCAGGGTAAGGACATTGCCCAGCGTCATCCTGTGCAGCGGGGACATACTATGCCCTCCGCGGCCAGGTGGCGCGCTCGCACACATGTAGGCCAAGGGTTGAGGTGGTATGGCGTTTCAGACATCAGTTCAGGCATCGGTGCGCTACAAGACTGGCGCGCCACGATTGACGTCCCCGCTCTCCGTAGTTTCCACTGCGCGTGACTTTCAGCCAGATGATCTTCCTATCGTTGAGTCCATCACGCCCACCAGAGAGACCGGGGGATTCGCTGCCGTCATCGCACGCTCACTGCTCTGGACAGCCCAACTCGGCGACATCACCGCGCTCAAGCATGTTCTGGTGGTCGAGCCGCGCACGCGCAACATCGGAACCGCCCTCCGCGAGGCGGGCCGTCAGGAGCGCTTTAGCGGTGAAACGACCGCGCTGATGCACATGCCGCTTCCACGCGTGTTGAGCATCGCACAGGGCTATGACCATACCATCACCCAGGATTGGTTTCCGCCGCTGGAGGTCGCTGAGCCTGGGAAGGCCGAGACAAGCGCGGCGGACGGCGCCGCGTCGGCGCAGGAGCGGCTGGGCGCCTACGATGCGCTGATCGTGAGCGATCTGACACGCATTTTGCCTCCAGACCGGCTCACCCAGGCGCTGACCTGGCTCTCTACCTGCCTGAATCCGCTGGGCTATCTGGTCTTTGCGGAGCCTGCGCACCTGGTCAATGGCATGCAACTGACGCGCGCCCTGCTGGAGCATGGCCTGGAGTTAGTGGACGATCCACGCATCATTGCCGAAGACTGGCCGCGCACGCTGCTGATCTGGCGGCGGCGGTCGCCGAGCGAGACACAGCGCTCCGGGGTGGCGCAGCGCATCGTCTGGTCCCAACTGGCGCAGGATCGCCCGCTGCAGCGGCGCCTGGTCACCACCTATCAGGAAGTCTTTGGTGGCGAAGAGTGGCGCGAATGGGTCAGGTGCGTGCGGCCCGGCTGCGAGCGCCACTATAGCCGAGCGCAAGCCCAGGCGCTGCAGCCAGCCAACCGCTGTGTCTGTGGCTGGCGCGAGCCGTTGCAGCCCTTTCATCGCGCGGAGGATGTGCTGGCGCGGCTGTATCGTGACCTGACTCCCAGCGACACCAGTTGCGCCTATATCCGATTTGGCGATGTCGCTGAAGTCAGCGCTGAAGCTGCCCATGAGCGAACCGTGGCAGGGTTCGCCTGGGGCTACCTGACCGACGCCTATCGCCTCACGCGCACGCTGCTCCCTGCCGTCGCCGGCGACGACGATACCAGCGCCGCGCGCGATGAGCTGGCTGGTAAGCTCGACGGATTGCTCCAGCAGGCCCAGCGAGATGACAATCCGCCGGTTATCTATTATCATGCGGAAATAGGCGTTGTCGATCGCGCTCGCAGCCTGAACCTGACACGCTATCTGTTTGAGCGCAGCCTGCGGTTTGCGCGCGCACAGGGCGCGGATGTCGTCATCTTGCGCACATCGCTGCGGTCACCAGTATTTCGCCTGTTGACCGGGCTGGATATGCGGCCACTGTACTGGTACGCAGACGCCGAGCAGGCGGAACACCTGCGCGCGGCGCGTGTAGGCGCCGCGCGCCTGGCGCCTGAGTCTGCGGACGCTGACCTGGAGTCGCAGGTTGATGAGCGGGTCGTCCTTTGGGGAGACGTGGCGGCGCTGCTCAACATCTTTTCCACCCACTCAGATTTCCGTCTGGCGGGGCGAATCGCCCGCGGGTTGCGTGCGGCGCGGGGTGAACGGAATGAAGGTGAACGATCACAATGATGGGTGATATGCAGCGGATTGGTGAGCCGATGATGTCTGGCTCAGCGTCCTATCAGGCCTCGGCGCGGCGGCGACCGAATTTCTGGCTACGCCTCGCGAGCGCGGGCTGGGATGGCCCACAAGTGACGGTGGAGCAGCGTGAAGCGCTGCGTCGCAGCCAGCTCACCGCCTGGATTCTGCTGGGGCTGCTGGTCGCCGATCTGTTACTCATTCCCGCTGGTCTGGGGAGCGCGCCAACGTTGATGGCCATCGCGGTGGCTGGCCTGGGCATCCTAGTCGCCATCGCGCTGAACCGGTTTGGGTTCACGACGGCGGCGGGCATCCTGCTGATCGTCCTCATCATTGGCGCGGTCATCGGCGCCGTCACTGGCGAGCCGGGCGGCTTGCAGGTCGTTGATCTGCCAGCCTACGACTTGCTGGTGATCGCCATCGTCATCGCGGCGTCCATCCTCCCGCCACTCTCGGCGTTCCTGATCGCCGCTATC